>JABLXG010000052.1 GCA_013178165.1 Anaerolineae bacterium | reverse complement strand
GCCCCAGCGCCTTGGCCAGGGGCTTGGCCCGCCACTTCGCCCACTCCGCTATCCCCCGCGCTTCATCTTCTCCCGAAAGCCTGGCTGACACCATGATCATCAGCACCGCTGCCAACGGATAGCGTACCCCGCGCCGGTCTCGCCGATCCTTTAACCCCTTCAGTCGCTCATAGAGCCCCCCTACCTCCCCGCAAAGTGCCTCTATCTGTCCGCTTCCGGCTATGGCATAGTCCATGTTGACCTTTCCTGGTGCAGGGTTCGTGGCGCACAACACTACCTTAACCAGGAAAGGCCTTTTTGTCTTGGGACTTTGCAACAGCCGTGGCGCGGCCAAACGCTGCCTTGACACCGGCCAACCCCGCGCCTATAATCCCGAACATGCTCGCCCGGCGCAGCCCTGCTGGGCGTTATTTTCGAATGAAATCACGCTCACCGGCGATACTGGAGTACGATCATGGGCCCCCTGCCTAAGAGAAAACATTCCCGGAGCCGCCGCGACCGTCGCCGCGCGCATGACGCGCTGAGCCTGCGGCATCTGGTTCGTTGCGAGAAGTGCAACGAATACAAGCCCGCCCACCAGGTATGCCCGCATTGCGGCACCTACCGGGGCAAGCAGATCATTGAGGTCGAAGAAGCCTAGGCTCCTCCCTATCATGTGGTTTGACACGCAGGCCGTGCCCGGCATTCCCCGCACGGCTTTTTGCGTTTTGGCCGCGCTCAAAGCCGGCCCACCGGCCATCCCTCCTGAAGCTGCCAGTGCAAAACCAGCGCCCTGCGCCGGGGTTATAGGCAGCAGTGAAATATCAGCCTGATTTCAGGGCTGCCCAAGCAGAGGAGAATCCAACCCGATGAACAACTGGACAAACACCGCCCTGCTCTTCCCCGGTCAGGGATCGCAGGAAGTTGGCATGGGCGCTGATCTGGCGCAAGCGTATCCTGCCGCACGTGAGATTTTTGAACAGGCGGATGACATCCTGGACGAACACTTCTCCCGTCTGTGCTGGGAAGGTCCCGCCGAGGCCCTGAACGATACGTATAACACCCAGCCCGCGCTGTACATCACGAGCATGGCTACCCTGCGTGCGCTGGAAGCTGCCATCGGGCCGGTCCGACCGGCTGCCGTAGCCGGGCATAGCCTGGGCGAAATCACAGCGCTGGCGGCCGCCGGAGCGCTTTCCTTCGCCGATGGATTGCGCCTCGTCCGGGAACGCGGACGGCTCATGAAGCTGGCAGGAGAACGCCAGCCCGGCGCTATGGCGGCTATCCTCGGCCTTGAAGCGGAAGAAGTGCGGGCTGTCTGCGCCAGGGCCAGCCAAGAGACCGGCCAGCCGCTTGTGCTGGCCAACGACAACTGCCCCGGCCAGGTGGTGATTTCCGGAGACATTGCTGCCCTGGAGCGTGGCATGGCGCTGGCCACCGCCGCCGGGGCCAAACGGGTCGTTCGCCTCGAAGTCAGCATCGCTTCCCATTCGCCGCTGATGGCTTCAGTGGCCGCTGAATTCCGCGCCGCCGTCGAGGCAACGCCGCTCCGTGAGCCCATCGTGCCGGTGATCGGCAATATCAGCGCTGCCCCGCTCACTGACATTGCTGCCATCCGGCAGGAGCTGGGTGCACAGCTGACGTCGCCTGTACGTTGGACCGAAAGCATGGCCTATTTGCTGGCTAACGGAGTCAACCGTTTTGTTGAGGTAGGCTCCAAAGATGTGCTCAGCGGCCTGATCCGGCGCATCAGCCGTGATGCTGCCCGTGTTACCCTGAACAGCGCTCAGGCGCTGGCCGAATTCGCAGCGGCCTCCGCCCTGTAACCCCATCCTGCCGGGGCGGGTTTGTGCTATTGCCACAAACGGGATGGGTCAGGATACACGTTGTGATCCAGCGTTATTCAGGAATAAAGTAAGAAAAGTGCAGCCATCCAGACATGGTCTGCCGTTTCCCCATTTCACACTCCGGCACAAGGAGCAACGCTGTGGACGAAAAGGCCAAAGCCGTTTTACAGGATGTGCAGGACAGGCACGTCAGGTTCATCGATCTCCAGTTCACGGATATCCTGGGCGCGACCAAGAGCGTGACCATCCCCGCGAACCAGCTGGAAGATGCCCTGACCCGCGGCGTGTGGTTTGACGGTTCCTCCATCCAAGGCTTTGCCCGCATCCAGGAATCCGATATGTTCCTGCGGCCGGATAGCCGCACCTACCGGGTGCTACCCTGGACCGGCGACACGTTGCCGCTGCGCGCCAGGATCATCTGCGATGTCTACGGGCCGGATGGCGAGCCATTCGAAGGCGATCCGCGCTACGCCCTCAAGCGCCAGGTCGCCAGGGCCGAGGCGCTGGGTTACACTTATAATGTCGGCCCGGAACTGGAGTTCTTCCTGTTCCGCAAGAACGGCGACTTGCACCACGCCCTGCCCCATGACGTAGGCGGTTACTTTGACTTCTCCCCGAATGACGAGGCCCAGCGCGTCCGTGCTGATATCGTCTCCGCCCTGCAGGCGCTCAAGATCGATGTTGAAGCAGAACATCACGAAGTTGCCATTGGCCAGCACGAGATCGACTTCCGCTATGCCAACGCCCTGCATACGGCGGACAACGCCATCACCTTCAAGTACACCGTGAAAGGCATTGCCGCCAAGTACGGCCTGTTTGCCACGTTCATGCCCAAGCCGATCTTCGGGATCAACGGCAGCGGCATGCACTGCCATCAGAGTCTGGTCAACACGACCACCGGCGTGAACGCTTTCTTCGACGGAGACAGCCCTGTCTTCAAGCTCTCCGCGCTGGCCCAGTCCTTCGTAGCTGGCCAGCTGGTTCATGCCCGCGCCCTGGCTGCGATCGTGGCGCCAACCGTCAACAGCTACAAACGTCTGACTCCGGGTTATGAGGCGCCGGTCTACATCTGCTGGGCGCAGCGCAACCGTTCCGCCCTGATCCGCGTGCCCCGCTACAGCCCCGGCTACGAGCAGGCGACGCGGGTTGAGCTGCGCTTCCCTGATCCCAGCGCGAATCCATACCTGGCGTTCGCGGTCATGCTGGCTGCGGGCCTGGATGGCATCGAAAAAGGCATGAAGCCGCCTGCCCCGGTCACCGACGATGTCTACGAGTGGGGCGACGAAGAACGCCTGGCCAATGGTGTCGCTGTCCTGCCCGGCAGCCTCAAGGAAGCACTCGACGCCATGGAGAGCGATCCGCTGATCCGGGAAGCTCTGGGCGAGCATATCTATGCGGCTTTTCTCCGGGCTAAACTCCTGGAGTGGGACGAATACCGCACTCATGTGAGCGAGTGGGAGCGGGAACGGTACCTGGAAACGCTATAATCGCCGGCAGGGCTGGCTCGCAAGAGAATGGCTATGGCCAAGGCGTCTTGCCTGCAATCCGGTAACGATCCTCATACCGCAGGCCAAATCAACGGATCGCGCGTGGTGACCGCGTTACCGCCGATGACGTGGTCACCGGCGCGATCCGTCTCGCCTGGCCTCAGCAGGGCCGTGCAACAGCGAAACCTCCGCCGGCTATTTGCCTCCGCCCGGCATCATGTTATGATACAACCATACACGGTCTGTCAGACTATCTCCTCAGTTTTCCTCAAGGGTCACCAAGCTTGTGTCACAGGGGGTGAGCAGGACGTTTTTTCATCGGTCATAAGCCTGCTGATATTTGCTATCTAATATCCCGGCTTAAGGACCCATAAGTTGTTTTGTCTTCTTGCCGCATCTTCTTGAAGGAGGAAGGAAACGCCATGTCTACAAGGAAGGGTTTAGGACTGGTCGCTCTGGTTGTCATTCTGTCGCTGGTGATGGCCGCCTGCGGTCCTCAGGCGACGCCCACGCCAACATCGGCCCCCACTGAGACGCCCACCGAAGAGCAGGCGGCCGTTGTGGAGCCAACCGCAACCGAAGCGCCGACTGAAGCTCCCACCGAAGCACCAACCGAGGCGCCAACTGAGGTGCCGCCAACTGAAGCACCGACTGAAGCACCAACTGAGGTGCTGCCGCCAACTGAAGCACCGACCGAAGCTCCCACAACAGAACCAGCGGCTGCAGCAGGTGAAGGGCTGCGCATCGGTCTGGTGACAGACGTGGGCGAGGTGGATGACCGCAGCTTCAACCAGAGCGCCTGGGAAGGCGTTCAGGCGGCAGCGGCGAAGTATGGCGGGGAAGCCAACTACATCGAGACCCAGGA
>JABLXG010000051.1 GCA_013178165.1 Anaerolineae bacterium | reverse complement strand
TTTCGCAGTGTACCACGTCCTTCTTCGGCTCTTGACGCCAAGGCATCCACCGTATGCCCTTAGTAGCTTTGCCCATATGTGATGCGGAGAAATTGAAGTTCTCGCGTTTCACCTATTCACTTGTTAAGGTCCGCTCACGAGCGGCTCCCCGCCCGCCGGGTCTGTCACCCGCCGCTGCCCTGGAAGTCCCCCTCCAGCCCAGCCGCCAGTCACACACCCCCACGACAACAGCCCGGCATCACGCCGGGCTGCTCACTTGCATTCCGTACGCCATGCGATCTATAGGCTATTCAGTTCGGACTTTGGCGTATGCTCGGTTCAAGTAGCTTGCACTCCCTGTTTTCTCAGTGCCCCATCAGTGTAGCGCAGTCACCGGGGGATGTCAAGGGCTTTTTTGAAGCCCCCGCCACCTTCTTTCCGCCTTATTTTGCCCATTCGTAAGGTGCAGCGGGCGGTATTATAGCAGCAAGCCCCGCCCGATCAAGGGCTTGGTTCCAGGCAACTTGGCAACTGGCCCGCATCCCGCGGCCAGCCATCGATCGGTGTACCGCCATAGAAAGCCAGATAGTCCGGCAGATGGTTCGCCCAGTAGGTGTCGCTGTGTGTTCCCAGCGGATCGATCACGTACTCATGCGCCACCCGGCGCTGCACCAGCCGCGTACTCAGCCGTTCTACCTCCGGGCGCACCGGATCTTCTGCCCCGTTGTCCAGGTAGATCCGAAGTGTGTCCAAGAAGGGGGCGCTTAGGGCCAGTTCCAGCGGGTTATACGCCGCCGGTGTGATATCCGTATCCAGCGCCGGGCTGTGCGCGCCAACTTTGCTGAACAGCTCAGGATGGCGGAAGGCGATGCTCAGCGCCCAGAAGCCGCCACGGCTGTTGCCGCCAATCGCCCGGTAGGCGCGATCTTCCCACGTGCAGAAGTCTTTCTCAATGCGCGGCATCAACTCTTCCAGCAGGTAGTTTTCCAGCGAAGCATCCGGAGGGAAGGAGTTATCCGGTAACAGACCGGCCCCGTAAGGCATCACCACAATCATCGGCGGATACTCGCCAAGCTGCAACCCGCGATCCAGCACCTCCGGCAGCCCCAGATCTTCCCACTGCGTATCATCCTGGCTGGCGCCATGCAGTAGATAAACCACCGGGTACCGGCGGGCCAGCTGAAAGTAGCAGGGCGGCACATACACACGATAAGGCATATTCCGCCCGGCGATCTCGCTGGGGAACTCCGCAAAGACGATGACCTGCCCCGTTGTTTCTGGGCAGGAAACCGCTGTTGGAGAGGCAGTTGGTTCCGGCGTCGGACTCACCTCTGGCGTGGGCGTCAGCGTTGGCGTTGGTGTCAGAACTGGCGTCGGGCTGGCCGTCGCGGTGATGATGATCAGTTGCGGTGTAGGCGTCGGCACCAGCGGCTCACACCCCACCAGTACCACCACACTCAACAGAATCACCAGGGCAAGGATTTGAGCTTTCGTCTTCATAGGCCTGATTCACCGTTGCAGGGGTGCCGGCATGTTGTGGTTACGGAACCCCCTCCGCGCAAAAAACGTCCCAAGCACATCTCCGCCTGATAAACACAGGTCAGCCGTCAGGCAGCCGACCAGTCATCCGCGCCACAACCCTGTAGGATTAGCGCGTCGATGGCTCAGAGAGGACAGAACAACGATGAACGCCACCCGCTACGCGCTTTGCCCTACCTGCTGGCACGCCGGTTGTTTTCAGTTCAACGGCCAGCAACACTGGCCGCCAGCTATCGCCCGCTTGCACGGCCTGCCGCCGGTCGTGACCCTCTGGACCTGCCCGAACTGTCATAGCACCTTGAGCGAAACTGACTTACTGCCCACACCGGCCTGCCACCGTTTCGTCTGGCGCACCCATCGCTCTATAGCGTCCCGTTAGCGATCAAAGTGACCCTCAACCCACATTGAGGTGGTAACGGTCATGGGCGATACGAGCCAGTTCCTCCCGAAAATCGGGGTGGGCGATGCTGATCAGCCGTCGCGCCCGCTCGCGCACGGGTACGCCAAACAGGTCAACCGCGCCAAACTCCGTCACGATGTAGTGCACATCGTTGCGCGTGGTGGTGACGCCAGCCCCCGGCTTCAGTTCCGGCACGATCCGGCTAACCGTGCCACCTTTGGCCGTCGCCGGCAGGGCGATGATCGGCACGCCCCCTTCCGACCGCCCTGCTCCCCGGATGAAGTCAAGCTGGCCGCCTACGCCGCTGTAGAAGTAGTGGCCCATGCTGTCAGCGCACACCTGGCCGGTGAGATCAACCTCCAGCGCGCTGTTGATCGCTACCATCCGCGCGTTCTGGGCAATCACGCTGGGGTTGTTGACATACTCCGTCGGGTGAAATTCGCAGATCGGGTTATCGTGAACGAAATCATACAGGCGCTTGGTGCCCAGCACAAACCCGGCGATGATCTTACCAGTGTGCAGCGTCTTGGCCCGGCAGGTGATGACCCCCTGTTCCACCAGATCGATCACACCATCTGAAAACAACTCGGTATGAATCCCCAGATCGCGATGGTTGGTCAGGAGCCGCAGCACCGCGTCCGGCACGCCACCGATCCCGGTCTGCAACGTTGCGCCATCCGGGATCAATTCCACGATGTGGCGGGCAATCTGCTGCTGCAACTCGTTAGCTTCAGTCATTGTCACGGTCGGCACAGGGTAATCCACCTCAACGATGACATCGATATTGTTGAGGTGAATCATGCTGTCGCCGAGCGCACGCGGCATTTGCGCGTTGACCTCGGCAATGACCACGTCCGCGACTTCGGCGGCTGTCTTGGTCAGGCCCACCTCGACCCCAAATGAGCAATAACCGTGGATATCTGGCGGGCTAAGATGCACCAGGGCGACGTTGATCGGAAACTTATCCTTGCGCCGGAAGAGCCGCGGCACATCGGAGAGCAGGATCGGCGTAAAGTCGCTACGGCCATCATTGACCGCCGCCCGCACATTCTCCCCGATGAACATGGCATTGACGCGCAGATGGCCCGCCAGTTCCGGCGCCACATAATCAACATCGCTGATCGTCAGCAGATGCACCAGCTCGACATTCGAGAGGCTGGGAGCATAATCCACCAGCGCGGTCAGCAGCTGGCGGGGCACCGAGCAGTTGCCGGTCATGAAGACACGGTCGCCTGATTTGACAAACCGGACGGCTTCCTCCGCCGTAAGGTACAGCGGCTTCTTGTTCCTGTTCATCCGTGTGCATACGCTCCGAGGTAGGATTGCCCGATCACAACGGGGACTCACCCGCTGGCGCACAGCACCCGCTTCCCCTGCCCCTACAATAACATGCCTTGCCAGCCCCGCCCAACTGGCAAACGGCAGATTTCCCGCGACAGTCCTCAACAAAGAGGGCGGCCGCCGGGCAACAAAAGAAACGCCGGGAGCAGTCGTTCCCGGCGCAAGGCAGCTATAGCACTGGCGGAGCGGAAAGCTCAGTACACCGGCAGCGTGGGATCAATCCGCCGCGCCCAGGCGTTTATCCCCCCGGCCATGTTGTACAGCCGCGTGTAGCCGCGCTCCTGCAGCATCCGGATGACATCCGCCGAACGGATGCCTGTCCGGCAATGGACGACAATGTCGCGGTCCGCCGGCAGTTCCTCCAACCGGCTGAGGACTTCCCCTTTGGGGATACGCAGCGTGCCGGGGATGGCGCTGATCGCCCACTCCTGCGGTTCGCGCACATCCAGGATCAGCAGGTTATCACCTGCATCCAGTCGGGCTTTGACCTCATCCACGGTGATCGCCCGCACAGGCGCACCCTCACCGCTGAATGTACTGCGGTCGTGGGCGGGAACGCCACAGAAAGCCTCGTAGTCGATCAATTCGGTGACTATCGGGTTCGGCCCGCAGACCGGGCAGGCCGGATTCTTGCGCAGCCTGATCGTCTCGAAGCTCATCTCCAGCGCGTCATACAGCAGCAGGCGGCCAATCAGCGGCTGACCGATACCGGTGATCAGCTTGATCGCTTCGGTGGCCTGTAGAGTCCCGATCGTACCCGGCAGGACGCCCAGCACGCCGCCATCAGCGCAGCTTGGCACCAAACCGGGCGGCGGCGGGGCGGGAAACAGGCAGCGATAGCAGGGGCCTTCCCTGGCGTAGAACACGCTGACCTGACCTTCAAAGCGAAAGACGCTGCCGTAGACATTGGGCTTGCCCAGCAGCACACAGGCATCGTTGACCAGATAGCGGGTTGGGAAGTTATCCGTGCCGTCAATGATCACATCGTAACCGGCCAGGATATCCAGAGCGTTGGCGCTGCTCAGCGGGACATTGTAGCGATCGATGGCCACAAACGGGTTGAGGTCGGCGATCGTCTCCGCCGCCGAATCGAGCTTGGACCGCCCGACATCATTGGTGCCATGGATGACCTGGCGCTGCAAATTGCTCTCGTCAACCACGTCATAATCCACCAGCCCGATCCGCCCTACACCGGCGGCAGCCAGATATAATGCCAGTGGACTGCCCAAGCCGCCCGTCCCGATCAGCAGTACACTGGCCGCCTTCAGCCGTTTTTGCCCTTCCACACCCACTTCCGGCAGGATCAGGTGGCGGCTGTAGCGCCGGATCTCATCATGGCTCAGGACGACTGAGGCTGGATCAATGCGTTCAGGAATGACTACCATGCGTGTCCATCCTTCCAGGAACAGGCCCTAGCCTGCCCGCAGCAATTGCTGCTTGAGCTTCTCCACACCGGCCACACCGTAGTTGACCTCCTGCGGGCAACCACGGCGATCAAGCACGAAAGTCGTCGGGACCGTCAACACGCCCCAGCGCCGGGCGGCTTCTGGCTGCGCCAGTGCATCTACTGGCACGATCCGGACTGCGGCGCCCAGCTCGGCCTGCAACGCATGCAGCGCCGGTTCCTGCTGCAACCGGCACGGTGCACAATGGGGCGAACTGAAGTAGACGATAGTCGGTACGCCAGGCTGCCAGCCCGCCAGCAACGGATCAACTGGCGCCAGCACAGTGATATGGCGCATCTGCCAGCGGCGATAGAGGACAAGTGCCGCCAGGAGCAACGCAAAGAAGATCACCAGAACCAGCAGGCGCTCGATCATTGCCCTGCCTCCACCGGCTGACGGTCAAAACCGGGCACCCCCAGTCGGGCCAGCCAGTAGTAGAGCGTACAACCGGCGCACCACCCAGCAAACAGATTCAGCGCCGCCAGGCCGATCACCAGCCCGGTCAGCGCCCAGCCGGGGATAGACGCCCCCAGCGCCAGGGCCAACACTCCCAGGGCGGTGAACACCCCGCCCAGTCCCTGGGCAAAGCGGTGCGGCTCTGGATTATCCGGGCGCACATCCGGTCGAACCAGACCCGCTGGCCGCAGCACATGCTGGTAAACGCGCTTGAACAGGCCAGCCCCCGGCCAGATCGTCCCGATGAGCATCACTGCCGCCACGAAAGCCACCAGCACCGGCGCATTCAGCAGGAAAGCCAGCGCCAGCAGGCCGATGATAAACGCCTGATTGGTGCGCAGCGCGCTGTGATCCACACGGCGTTCGGCGTTCATGGGCATACCCCCTTCTCCAGAAGCCCCCTCAGGACGACGTTCCCCCGGCGATTGCCGGGATGATCCGCAGGCGGGCATCTTCAGTGAGCGGCGTGGCCAGATCCTGTAGAAAGCGAATATCTTCATCCCCCAGGAAAATGTTGACGAAGCTGCGCAGGTCATCGCCCTCATACAGGTGCGGAGCCAGGGCAGGGTAACGGGCGACCAGATCGCGCAGGGCCTCATCGACCGTCGCCCCACGAATGGCGACTTCCGCCTGGTTGCCGGTATATTGACGCAGCGGGGTTGGAATCTTGATGTAAGCCATGGTAAATCCTCCTTCAGTGAGTCAGCAAAGAGTCGCCCGCCCCAGGGCGGATAAGCGAGAGTTCTTCAAAGCGACTGCGATCCTCAACCAGTTGCCACACCCGCGCTGCCCGGACTCCCCCCTGATCCACCTGCACGATCAGATAGACAAAGTTCGGCAGCGCGTGCATCCGGTCATAGTCAGAAGGCACAGCGGGCGAATCGGGATGACTATGGAAGTAGCCGACCAGCGTCAGGCCGCGCCCCTCCGCCTGATCCTCCAGCGCAATCCAGTCCTCAGGCCGCATGGCGTAGCGGTGATATTGTTCCTCAGCGGCGAAGACATTGGCGACCGGTATAACCTCCAGAACGGTTACCTGTTTATCCTGCCGGTGGCCGAGCAAGAAGCCACCGCCCTCGTTGGGGTATGCTGCCCGCAGATGCGCCAGCGCCTCTTCTTCAACTGGCCGGGGCAGGATAATCTCCATAATGCACCATCTCCTTTGTCGGAGGTTTGGCAAAAAACGAAAAAGCCGACCAGGGCCTGGTCGGCTGAAATCACTTGCAGATGGCCAGCGATGTGGGATTAGTCCCCTTGCACCGCCCTGCTCCCCGGCCGCCAGGCACGCTTGAAAAACGGCATACACATACACATGCAGCCGACAGTCATAACGCCAACAGGCAGGGGATACAGAGTCATCATCGCAGTCATGTTTTTAGCTTATCACAATGCAACTCAAAACGCAATATCTCTGATGAGATTTATCGTATTCTAATCGTCATAGCCAGATTGACCCTCTTGCAGCAGGTCACAGCCAGATTCGCCAGATTCTAACTTTGGGGCAACACAAATTTAGAGTAAACTAGACCCTGACTCATTATGGTATCAAACCCGGCCTGTCCTCCGGATTTTGCCCGGCAGGACAGGATGAGGTGCAGCATTACTCTGCAGTATCGATGCAGCACAGTTAAGGAGTTCGCAGTTTATGGCCAGAGTACACAGCCCGATCGAACCGGGTGAGGCGCAGTGCTGGTTGTTGAGGACAACGTGCCCAACTTCGTCCTGATCGCCCGGATGCTGGCCTTTATGGGGGTACAGCACTGCGAATGGAAAACCAGCGGCTGGCAGGTTGTGCAATTCGCCGACACCCTGCCGCGTGTGGATCTGGTCCTGATGGACATCCGCCTGCCGTATGAAGACGGCTACCAGGCGCTGGAGAAAATCCGCGCTCATCACCGGTTACAAAATACCCTGGTCGTTGCCGTAACCGCCGAGACCAGCGAGGAACAGATGAAACGCGCCCAGCAGGCCGGCTTCGACGGCTTCCTGGGCAAGCCTCTGGACCCGGATCGTTTCCCCAATCAGATCCGGCGTATCCTGAGCGGCGAACCCGTGTGGGAATGGCAGTAGCCCCCCTCGCTATTCCTGCCTTCCCGCTTTTCCTCCGCGCTCCATCATCCAGATGAATACGCCCGGCGCGTGTCGCCCGGACGTGTTGGGCAAAGGCTGACCACCTGCAGGCTGGCCTGTCGTGAGGGCGCTGCGGATGGTCCTGCGGGTGATTGGGCAACTCTCCTCCCAAAAAGCAAATATCCGCACCCAAGCGGATGCGGATATTTATAGCTGGTACGGGAGCGACGGGCGTCGCATCATCTCAGGATCACTGGTGTTTGTTCGGGTATATCCCCTTCAATTTGCATCATACCACGTTGTTCCCCGGGCTGCCTAATCAGGATGGGTGCATTCCAGATTGGGGGCAAGAAAGGGGTAGACTAGGGGGAACGCTAAGGAGGATAAGCCAAATGGGACAATCAGACGGGGCGTTGCGGGCGGCGCTGCAAGCGCAAATGAGCGAGATACTCGATGCTTTACTGGCCGAGAAGACGGCAGCTGAGCAGATCACCTTGAGTGAGATAGAGCAATTGGTGACGGTGGCAGGGAAGAAGATGCAGGCGGTGTTGACGGCGGGGTTGGTGGAGCAGGCGAGCGAGGAAGACCGGTCAGCGGCGGGGCCAGTGTGTGCGCATTGTGGGCAGGCCATGCACTACAAGGGACAAAAGGGGAAGTACGTAGTCACGGCAACAGGGGGAGTGCAGGTCAAGCGGGCCTATTACTACTGCAAGACCTGCCGGGCGGGTGTTTTTCCCCCTGGATCAGCGATGGGGACTGGGAGCGAGCCAGTATAGTGAGCGACTGAGCAAGCAAATCGTGTGGCTGAGCAGCCTGTTGCCCTATGCCCAGGTGAGCCAGGTCATGGCGTGCATTGGGGGGCAGACCATCGGTCAGACCAATGCCTGGCGTGAGACCCAGCACCGGGGGGCACAACTGCAGGCGGAAATGGCCCGCCGACAGGCTGCCCTGCGGCCTGAGCGCATCGTGCCCAGCAATGCTCGCCAGGACCATCAGCGGCTGAAAGGGGTGAGCCTAGATGGCGGGATGGTGCATGTGCGTGGCGAGGGCTGGAAGGAGTTTAAAGTCGGGGTAGTCTATGATCTGGGCGTCCGTGATGGGTATGATGTGCGGAGTGGGGAAGCCGCTGCGCAGCCCTGCGCGGAACAGAGCCACTACACGGCAGTGCTGGGTGACGTAGCCCGCTTTTCCCCGGCTTTGTGGGAACTGGCCGCAGCTCATGACCTGTTGAATGCCGCCCGCAGCAGCGTCACCGCTGACGGGGCCGAGTGGATTTGGAACCTCTGTGCCGACATATTTCCCGACAGTGTCCAGATTGTCGATTGGTACCATGCCACCCAACACCTGGCTGAGGCGGCGCAAGCCCTCTTCCCTACCGCGGAGGCCCAGGCGATAAGCTGGTATCACCAGGCCCAGGACCTCTTGTTCTACGGCCAGGCCTGGCGCATCGTTCAGACCTTGCACCAGGCGGGATTACCAGACCTGGCGCTGTATTTCGAGCGGCACCAACGTCGTATGCGCTACCACGAGTTTCGCGAAGACGGCTGGTTGATTGGGTCTGGCCCTGTTGAAAGCGGCATCAAACAATACCGAACCCGCCTGGCCGCTTCCGGAATGCACTGGTCTCGCCCAGGTGTGGAGCGGATGCTTGTCCTGCGTTCCGCGGTCTTGAGCCATGACTTCGATGACCTCTGGGCTGCCGCAGCTTGACCCTGCCCCCAATCTGGAATGCACCCATCAGGATCCAAGAATAGAAAACTATAGTGTCCAGTGAATTTGTTAGAGCGCATGCCCGTGGATCACCTGTTTCCAACTGATATCCCAGAACCTAACTTGATCCCACCAAGGGCCGACGCAGTCAGCTCTTGCAGTCGCCATAACGCGGATCCAGCAGGTCGCGCAGTCCGTCACCCAACAGGTTCAGCCCAAAAGTGGCAATGGCAATAGCCAGACCGGGGAAGAGCGTCAGCCACCACGCTTGGAAAACATAGTTCCGCCCTTCAGCCATCAGTGCACCCCACTCAGGCATTGGCGGTTGCACGCCCAAGCCGATAAAGCCCAGTGCACTGGCCGCAAGCAGCATCGCACCGATTCGCAGCGAAATCAGCACGAGCAAATTGGGCATCACATTGGGCAATACATGGTGCAGCAGTAGGTGCGCTTCGGTACCCCCGAGCGATCGGGCGGCCCTGACATAGAGCGTGTTCGTAACCAGGAGCGTTTCGGCGCGGGCCTGTCGATAGTAAGTTGGCACGCCTGATAGTGCCAGTGCGGTTGTCAGGACAAGAACAGTTCGTCCCAACGCGGCAGCCATCACCACTGCCAGTAGCAGGCTGGGCACTGCGATCCATGCATCCATCAACCGCGTCAGTACGCCCTCCAGAAGACCGGGGCGCATTCCGCCTATAATTCCCAGCAGGATGCCGGGCAGTGCGGCCAGCAGCACAGACGCTACCGCTACCGTCAGGCTGATTCGCGCTCCGACCAAAATGCGACTGAACAGGTCCCGACCGAAGGCATCGGTTCCGAGAGGATGCTGCCATGATGGACTCTGGAGACGTTCACCCGGGGACATTACGGCCATATCGTACGGAGCGATCTGAGGAGCCAGCAGTGCGACTGTGATCAAGCCCACTGTGATAATCGCGCCGATGACAAGCGGTGCAGGCAGCAGCCGCGAAGATGATTGAGCAGCGGTGAGCGATAATGTGGTTGGGCTGCATTGGTTAACGACTGCCCTGGATGCGTCATTGACGGAGATTGTAGTCATAGGCCTGTGTTCTTCATCATGCTGCCTGTCGTGACAAACGTGGGTCAAGATATAGCACTAATAGATCCACCGTGAACAGGATTACGAAAGTCATTGCTGCAATCGCGAGTGTTGTCCCCTGGAGTAGCAACGGATCGCGGTCGAAGGCGGCACGAACAGCTAACCCACCCAATCCCGGCCAGTTGAAAATTGTCTCAACAATGATAAGGCCCCCAATCAGGCGCGCAGCTTGCATGCCAATGTATGTGGCCACAGGAATGGCGGCGGCAGGCAATACGTGACGGTTCAGCACCGCTCTGCTACGCAATCCCTTGCTGTACGCCACAAGCACGAAATCCTGCCCGAGTGTCTCCAGCAGGCTGGCTCTTGTTAGCCTGGCGATACCGGGAATCAGGGGAAACGCAGTACAGATGGCAGGTAACACCAGGTGTCTGGGTGTTTCCGACCCGAAAACGGGTAGCCAGCGCAACTTGAGAGCGAACAGACTCACCAGCAAAATCGCTAACCAGAAAACCGGAATCGCCATGTGGATTGACATAGCGATCCTTACCAACGAGTCCCACAGCGTTCCGCGATGCAATGCGCTGAATGCTCCCGCGCTGATGCCTGCAAACATGGCCAACGCCATTGCAGTTGCTACGAGGACCAGCGTATAGGGTAACCGTGAAGCAATCTCACGGGCGACCGGCTCGCCGGTGCGAGCCGAGTCGCCCAGATTGCCGTGCAACAAGCCGTTGAGGTAGTCGAGATAACGCAACCACAGTGGCCGATCGAGTCCCAGTTCTATCCGAATGGCCTCACGGTCTGCGGCAGACGCCGTTTGGTCCAGCAGCACGTCGGCTGCATCACCGGGCGCTAGCTCAAGCAGCAGGAATACGAACAGCGAGAGTAGCAGCAGTGTCGGAATGGCGGTGAGAAGACGACGTACCAGAATTTGCATGCAGCACCTTTCTGAAGCGTTACCTGACGATCCTGGCGTTTTCCAGGCTGATGTGACTATGGACTAGCTCTACCCCCTCAATCCTGTTGTTCACCACGACGTTGGTGATTGGCATGTGAAGCGGGATGATAGGCAGGTCCTGGAGCATGATGCGCTGGGCTTCGGTGTAGATGGCGAACCGCGCCTCCGGATCGAATGTCCGGCGACCCTCGTTCGTCAGGGCATCGAACTCCGGATTGGCGTATCCATAGCGATTCGCGCTAGCATCGGCCGCGAAGTACACCCGAAGCAGGTCGGGGTCGTTCCAGTCCAGGCGCGTCAGCATCAGGTCGAAATTGCCTTCACCGGCGGCGGCGACCATACCGCCGTAGTCAAGTACTTCGATGTTGACTGTGATCCCGACCGCTGCCAGTTGCGCCTGAACCACAGTTGCCATTGCCTCATAGGTCGGGAAGGTGGATGTCAGGAGCGTAATCTCCAGCGGCTTCTCCGGCCCATAACCGGCTGCTGCCACCAGCCTGCGGGCCGCTTCGAGATCAAAAACCGGGGTCTCGCTTTCAAGTTCAGGGTTGTAACCAAAGATACTGGGCGGAATGGGTGTGTTGGTGACGACTCCCAGGCCATCCCGGGCAAGGTCGACGATTTCCTGCTTGTTGATGGCGTGGGCTACAGCCTGGCGCAGGGCCAGGTCGTCAAAGGGTGCGCGGGCCATGTTGAATCCGAGGAAGATGAAGCCGCGCGATGGATCATCCAGCACGCTGAAATTGGGATCATCCTTAAGGGGGGCGAGCAGCGGGACCGTAGTGATGTACGCGATGTCGACTTCACCACTGAGCAAGCCGTTGACGCGCGTAGTCTGATCGGCCGTGAAGCGGATATGGACTGTATCCAGATCAACGGGGCCACCCTCAGAGTCAATGGGTCGGTGGCCGTTGTACAACGGATTCTGGACCAGCGTCAGGCCGGTTCCCTGAACCCATTCGCTTAATATGAACGGCCCAGACCCTACCGGCTGTGTGCCGTAGTTGTCTCCGGCTGCTTCCACAGCGCCGGGCTCCAGAATCGCCGCATAGGCGTACGTCAGCGCGCTCAAGAGCGTGACGGAGGGTTCAGTCAGAATGAAGCGGACTGTCAGATCATCGACCTTCTCGAATGAAGCGATATTGGCGATCTCAGTGGAGATCAGGGAGCGGGCGCTGGACTGCTGCAGGCGCTCGAAGGTGAAGATCACCGCATCCGCATTTACTGGCGCGCCGTTACTGAAGACGACATCATCCCGCAGGGTGAAGGTGATGACATGCCCGTCGTCACTGACCTGCCATTCGCGAGCCAGCAGCGGCACGATTTCTTCCTGTTGGTTCTGGTAGAGCAGCGTGTCGTATACATACGACAGGATAACGGGCCCGCTAGGGTCAAGCGGCCCGTGCGGATCAAAGGTCACCGGGTCACGGGTGAGCACCATCGTCAGTTCACGCGGTCCTTCCTGAGCGCGAACCGTCGGTGCTATAGCCGCCAGAACAATGACGAGGAGCGCAGTGAAACAGGCAAGGCGACGTCGTGCGGTCATGAATCCCTCCAGTGGCAAAGAACGACGGGCAGAGCAAGGCTCGAATGGCTGTGCCCGCAAAGACAGCGATTGGTCTACAGCACGATCTGGCGGGTCTGTGGCTCATACGCGCAGAACGGCTCTTCCGCCAGGTAGTTACCGGTGACGCCAAAGGCGCGCGCACGGCAACCGCTGCACAGCGTCTTGAACTGGCAGATGCCGCATTTCCCTTCCAGCAGGTCAGGATCGCGCATTTCCTGAAAGAGCGCACTGCTCTGCCAGATGATGCCAAATTCCTCCCGACGCACATTACCTGCTTCCACCGGCAGATAGCCGCAGGGAAAGACCTCGCCCCGGTGGGAAACAAAGCAAACGCCGGTCCCGGCTAGGCAACCTTTGGTGGCCGCGTGCAACTGATCCTGGCCTGCTACAGGATGCCCACCCGGATGTCCGCCATAGACCTGCCGGATATGGCTGGCGGGCAGTTCTCGATAGAGGCCTAGGCGGTTTTCTTCGGCGCGGCGCTGGCGCATCACGCGGAAATAGTGGGGGGCGCAGGTGGCTTTGAGCTGGAGATTCGGCTCGGCTTGTTCGGTGTCATACAGCCAGTTGAGCACTCGTTCGTATTCGCGGGCGCTAATCATCTGGTCTTCCGCGATTTCCACACCACAGCCAACCGGAACCAGCAGGAAAAGATGAAGCGCAGCGGCATCCAGATCTTTGGCGAGTTGCAGCATTCCCTCAAGCTGGTCTTCGTTGTGGCGCGCCACTGTGGTGTTGATCTGGACGGGCACGCCGATCGCGCGCAGGGCCCGCGTTCCACGGATGGCGGCATCGAACGAGCCAGGCAGACCACGGAAGGCATCATGCGTTGCTGGGTCCTGACCATCGAACGAGATGCTGACCCGCTTGACGCCGCTGTCTTTGATCTTCGCAGCGATACCATCGTTGATCAGAGTTCCGTTTGTAGCCAGGGCAACAGTAAGGCCAGCGTCGGTGGCATAGCGGGCGATAGCAAAGATGTCCTGGCGGAAGAGCGGCTCCCCACCGGAGAGCACCAAAATAGGCTTACCGACCGTAGCAATTTGATCGATCAGACGGAAGGATTCCTCTGTTGTCAGATCTTCCGGGGTGAGCTGATCGGCGACGGTGATGCGGCGGCAATGAATGCAGCGCAAGTTGCACCCGGCAGTTGTCTCCCAGAACACTAGGCGCGGCGGTGGATAGAGGGACATGGTTGACGCTCCTGGACGTGCAAATCTGCGAAATGATCATGCGAAAGTGCTGAATCCAACACAATCTTCAACTTAGAGATTGGGCATCATCTTCGTCGCGTAGTGCTATCCGTCACGCAACCGCGATGCATGCTGAATCGATACTCAAGACAGCCTTCACTGTGGCATTTCGGTCCGAGGCCGCATGGTCTCCCCCGCGGGACAACAATCTGGTGGACATACGTCGTGACTGGGACCATAACGACCCAGTGCCCGGCGCTCCGCGGTCGGTGTCAGACGTTCCTCAATCAGCTCGCGAATCATGGAGATAAACATGGGGTGGGTGCCGACGGTGGCAACCCGTACCATGTTGAGGCCGAGTTGCTGCGCATGCTGGCGGGCTTCAACATCCAGGTCATACAAAACCTCCATATGATCGGAGATGAACCCGATGGGATGCACAATGACATCACCAGCGCCCTGATCGCGGAGGACGCTCATATGATCGAGAATGTCGGGCCCAAGCCAGGGTGTCTGGGGCGATCCGCTGCGGCTCTGGAAGACCAGATCCCATTCTCCAATATCGACGCCCCCTGCCACAAGACGGCAGGCCTCGCGTAACTGGTGCTCATAGGCGCTATAGCGTGCCATCGCGATTGGCAGGCTGTGCCCGGTAAAGACAAGTCTTGTGGCCTTCCGCCGATCTAGGGGGATTTGCTCCAACGCATCCCGTAGATTGGCGATATTCGGCGCGATGAAACCGGGGTGGTTGTAGTAGACGCGCAGCTTATCCACCTGCGGGGCAGTGGGACCGACCTCCGCCTGAGCGCGGGCAATGTCCTCGCGATACTGCCGGCAGCTTGAGTAGCTGCTATACGCGCTGGTAAACAGCGCCAATGCCCGACGTACGCCATCCTGGGCCATCTGGCGCAGGGTCTCGACCAGAAAGGGATGCCAATTCCGGTTGCCCCAATACACCGGCAGATGTGGGCCATGGGTGTTCAGTTCGGCCTGCAGGGTCGCTTTGAGGGCTCGCATCTGGCTGTTGAGCGGGCTGATTCCGTTAAACAGGCGATAGTGCTCGGCCACCTGCAGCATGCGGGAGTGGGGAACGTTGCGGCCGGCCAAAACGTTCTCCAGGAAGGGCATAACGTCCTCCATCCCTTCCGGGCCGCCAAATGCCACGATCAAGACGGCGTCGTACGGGGCATCACGATGGCTATCGGTCATGGCTGATCTCGTTTGCTGGCGGAGTTACGGACAGCGGTGCCAACCCAGATCACACCTTCGCGTACTTCCACCCGGTAGGTGGCGACTCCCATACTAGCTACACCGTCGATGACCTGCCCGGATGCGAGGTCAAAGCGGGCGTAGTGCCAGGGGCAGATTACTGAGCAGCCTTCGTCGTTTGTTTCGACTGTGCCTTCACTGAGCGGGCCGCGGGCATGGGTGCAGCGATTAGTGATTGCGTACAGCGTGCCATTCACATTGAAGACCGCGATCTGCTGTCCGTCGAGATACACCAGTTTGCGCTCACCGGGTGGAAGGTCTTCCAGAAGACAGACCTCTATCTCGCTCTCGCTGTGAGGTCTGTCGGGTTCCTGAGCAACGGCGATCGGCGGGCCGCCCAGCGCATCAAGCGCCTCGTCAAGCGCCACCCGCACACAGGTGAACAGGGGGGTATCCCGTAAGGTATAGAGGCTGGCCTCGGTTTCACGTAGGTCCTGGACGAGGTCCAGGAAGTCCGAAGGCTCATCGGTCTCAAAGGCCACAACGAATTCCTGATCGTCGAGCCCGAAGGAGTAGGTTGTATTCAACTTTACCGCCGGATATTTGCGCCCGACCTGAATATGCTCGTCCATCATGTCCTGGCGCGCGGGGAGTGTGAGCCGATACCAGGGGCGCGTCTTGACGAATGGGTACACAAATAGGTACTTGGCTTCGCTAGGCTGGATGACCAACCGTTCGGCGTCTTCATCCGGATTGTCACGGATTTCGTAGATAGAGCGTTTCGTCTGAGACAGGTACGAATGAGTGAGATGGAGATAACCGCCCATGCGCGTGCTCATGATCGCGGTGGCCAGCGCCTGAAACGGCTCAATGCTCTCGGCAATTTGCCACAGGAGAAGCTCCGCATCGGCCCGCGTACCCATCAGGCTGTAAGGACGCAGCAGCATTCGACGGCCAAAACTGCGGATCGTCTTCAGCAATTCCTGTTTTTGTTCCGCTTGTTTCTCGGGTGATAACCGCCGCCAGAGGGGATCGGTCTTGTAGAAGGCGAAACGCACATACTGGCGCTTGATCAGGGATGAACCGCGTTTCTGGGTCGTGGCGGAGGATTGTGGCCGGTTGGGTATGGGACGGTGCAGGCTTGACGACACGGCACTCTCCTGAATAGAAAGTCACAAAATCTACATAATTATGTGGTATTTTGATGATTTCAGTGAGTTTCTATGAGGATAGCGTTGAACGAAAACAGCGACAAGCGTCTGGAAGGGACTCTCATCTACCTCTAAGGAAGATCTGTGATGGGTTGGTACTAGTGGCTGGCCGGGTGTTCCACAAGGAAGTTGACTACTTGTTCAGCCGTTTGCTGGGCCTGATGGACGCAGTCCGGGATTCCTACACCGCGATACGGGCTGCCGGTCAGATACAGCCCGGCCGGGAGTGCCGTTTCGATGGACTCCAGCAGATTTAGATGGTTGATGTCGTATTGCGGGTTTCCGTTGTGCCAGCGGTAGATGCGTTCGAATAGCGGCGCTGCTTGTATGCCTAACAACGCGCGGAGTTCAGAGCGAACAACCTGCTGCAGCGTGCTATCATCGAACGCCATCGACTCCGGGCTACGCGAACCGCCAAAGAACACACGCAGCAGGGTGTAGCCCTCAGGCGCGCGTTGTTTGAACTTTGTTGAACTGATCGTTATGGCATTGATGGGGCGCTTCTCGCTGTGGGGGATGACCAGCCCAAAGCCCTTCAAAACGTTCGGGATGTCCGCGGTGCGATAAGCGAGCGAAATCGTTCCCGTGCTGACGTAGCGGATTGAGTCCAGCAGGGAAGCGGCTTCCGGCGCGAAGTTGCGTACAAGCGCGGCGCTTATGTAGGCCGGGATGGCAAGGACTACGACGTCTGCCTCAAGCGCAGGACCGGTGCTTAACTCAACGAGGAATCTCCCTCCGGATGCCGCTTTGATCCCGGTTACGGGCGCATTAACGCGCAGATCTCCATTCAGACGGGCCACCAGTGTATCGACGAGTTCTGAAGTACCTCCCACAAACGTGGTGAAGAGCGGCAGCTTGGGCGCGGAGCCTTTGGAAGAAGCTTGCCTGCGGGCGGCCAGCATGCCTTTGATCAGGCTACCGTGTTGGGTCTCCAGGGCTCGAAAGCGGGGGAAGGTAGCCAGCAGACTCTGTCTCTCGGCTTCAGCGTTGTAGATGCCCGACAGCAAGGGTTCCGCAATCTTGTCAAGCGCTTCTTGTCCCAGCCGCCGCCTGATGAAATCAGCCAAGGTTTCATCACTGTCGTCTTTTCTGCGAGGGATAAAGAGATCCATCCCCATGCGCAGTTTGCCCAGGGGCGAGATCAACGACGATCGGACAAACGGCATGAACCGGGTTGGCACAATAAGCAGTACACCATCCGGCAATGGAGTCGGACGCCCGTGGTTGAGCACATACGTCTTGCGTTGTGAATCGTTGGTGCCCAGTACGCGGTCACCGATACCCAATTCACGCGCTAACGCCAATGCCCATGGTTTCTGTGTGATAAAGGAGTCCGGACCACCCTCAACAATGAACGGCTGTGAGCCAAAACCGTCAACAGTCTCAGTGAGAATCTTGCCACCCCATCTATTGCCTGCTTCAAGCAGTGTGTAGTGCAGGTCAGATCCGGCGGCGCGCAGCCCCTGCTCAAGATACCAGGCAGTGCTCAGACCGGAAATTCCTCCGCCAATAATCACGGTATGTGGATGTGGGTTGCTCATTTTGGCGAGACTCTCTAGATGGTCAGGATTGAAGTATGCCAGCTTCAGGCGTTTTATCGCGGTGTAGGACCAGACTTGGAAGGTCTTGTGTCTGGCAAACGCGCCGAAGTATACCGTTAGCGGTGATTTGCGGCAATTTCCATGGTGTGAGGGGCACGGCTGTTGCAAAGTTGTCAGGGAGGAGCCAGAAGCAGGTCAAGCGCCAGGTCGAGCCGAGCATTGAAGAAGCGGCGTGCTTGGGGAATGAAGTCGAACTTCAACAACCGGATGAGCCCCAGGGT
>JABLXG010000050.1 GCA_013178165.1 Anaerolineae bacterium | reverse complement strand
TGCCAGAATCATGATCGCCTCTGACGACCGGGCGAACGCCAGCCGCCTGGGGGCGCAGTTGCGGGAGGCGCAGTTTAGCGTTTTCCTGCTGACGGATCACGCCGGAATCGCCGCTCAGATCGACCGCCTGCAGCCTGATCTGCTTGTGCTTTCACCTGCCGGGCCAGACAGTCCTTTGCTGGCAGTTTGGGATGAGCTGAAGAAAGATGAAAATCCACTCAGCTTCCTGCCTGTGCTGCTGGTGATTGAGCGCGATGTGCTCAATCTGTTCGGCGGCGTTGCCGCTGGGGCCGATGCCCTGTTGGTCAGCCCGTTTGTGGCGGAAGAATTGTTGATACGTGTCCGGGCGCTGTTCAACCTCAAGGCTCGCTTTGACCGCTTGCTACAAAGCAACTGGCAACTGACCAGTGATCTGGCCGAACGCAATCGCCAGCTGGAAGCTGCCCTGCGGGCAACCCGCGAAGCCGACCTGCTCAAGACTTCGATCGTTCGCAATGTCAGCCACGAGCTGCGTACCCCGGTTCTGCAGGTCAAATCGGCGGTGGCGCTGCTCAGTGAGGAAGTCCCGGCCCGCGATCCCGGTCGGCGTCTGATCAATATGGCGGTGGAAGCGATCGGGCGGCTGGAGACGACAGTCGCCAATGTGACCCAGCTGGCCGAAAGCCAAAACCTGAAACTGGAACCGGTTGTCATTGGCGAGAGTGTCCTGCTGGCCATCCGCAATCTTGGCCGCATCTGGAAGAAGCGGGATACACGCCGCATGCGGCGGCTTTATCCGCCGGAGACCCCGGTGGTGCTGGCCGACAGGCGCGGCGCTGCTCAGGTGCTCCAGCAATTGCTGGATAACGCCCTCAAATTCAGCCCAGACGGTACGCCTGTCGACATCCTGATCGAAAGTCGCCCGGCAGGTCAGGTGTGGGTAGCCGTGCGGGACTATGGAATCGGGATCGCTGCTGATCAACTGGGGCGAATCTTCGAAGCGTTTTACCAGGTGGAGTCGTCTTCGACCCGTCGCTTTGGTGGGGTAGGGTTGGGGCTGGCCATCGCTCAGTTGATCGCCAGCCAGATGAACACCCGGATCGAGGTGGAAAGCGTGCCCGGTCAAGGCAGCACGTTTTCTTTCATGCTTCCCCGTGTTGATCTCGATCTGGTTTCGCGCTCCTAAGGAGCAACCCGCGCGAATCCGGTATTGTTTCTGCTATGGGCATCGCTTATAATTCCGACTACGGACCATGGGGGAGTGGCGGAACTGGCAGACGCGCATGACTTAGGATCATGTGGAGCTATCCGTGCGGGTTCGAGTCCCGCCTTCCCCATCAGGAGCGCCGTAAGGCACCACAAGCGCCGGCAGTCGTGGCGCTTGTTTGTGTAAGGTGAGGCCGGAGCGTTAGATCACTGTAAGAGCGTCTTGCGTTCTCTGGTATAGCCCGAATCGGCATGCTATAATCCACGTCCGGTATCGCATAGGTCATCCGATGTCTGAGGAAATCCCCTTGAATTCACAAATCGAAATCCTGGAAAACCGTCTTGCGCAGATCAGGGTTGAGGTGAGCGCTGAGGCGCTGAACAAAGCCAGGCAATCGGCGGCGCGTAGCCTCTCACAACGGGTCAATATTCCTGGCTTTCGCAAGGGCAAGGCGCCCTACACGATCGTCCAGCGTTACCTGGGTGACGGGGCCATTCTGGAAGAAGCGATTGATCAGATTGGCCCTGACCTGTACGGTGAGGTGATCCGGAATTCAGACCTGGAGCCGTATGGCCCTGGCCAGCTGGAGAATGTTGAGAGCAAGGATGACGGTCTTGTGCTGGTCTTCCGCGTGCCGTTGACTCCGGTGGTCATACTGGGTGACTATCGATCCCTGCGTCGCGAGTTCACGCCGCCTGAGGTCAGTGATGAAGATGTCGAGAATGTGCTACGGCTGATGCAGAATAGCCGGGCCGAGGTCGAAGCCAAAGAAGGTCCGGCGACTACCGGCGACGAAGTGCGGCTGGATATCCACGGCGTGCTGGTGCCACAGGAAGGGGACGAGCAGAACCAGGAGATCGCCAACCTGTCCAAGGAGCCGCTGTTTGAGCAGATGAGCTGGCGGATGACGCTTGGCGATGCTACCCGTGAGCCAATGCCTGGATTCTCCCAGGCCCTGGAGGGCATCACCGCGGGCGAAACCCGTACCTTTGAGCTGTCTTTCCCGGCTGATGATGAGGATTACGAAGAGGCGCTGCGTGGCCGGGCGGTCGCCTTCACGGTGACCTGTCACGCGGTTAACGTGCGCTGGCTGCCGGAACTGGATGACGAGTTTGCCAGAACCTTTGCAGACGACGTGCAGTCACTGGATGACCTGCGCCAGAAGATCCGTAAGGACCTGTTGGCTGAGAAGACAGCACGTGTTGAGGCTGACTACGCTGATGCTGTGCTGGATATGATGGTGGAGCAGGCCCAGATCGAGTACCCGGAAGTGATGGTAGACGAGTACATTGACGATCTGCTGCATGACCTGGAGCATCAACTGCAGCGTCAGGGGCTTGACCTGACCGCCTTCCTGCGCATGCGGCAGATCACGGAAGAGCAGTTGCGGGAGGAATACCGGGAAGCGGCTATTGCCCGGCTCAAACGGGCGCTGGTGCTGCGCGAATTTGTCGAACGCGAAGGGCTGGAGGTTGATGGGCGCGCCATCGATCAGGAAGTGAAGTCGCGGGCCGCCGGCCTGAGCCGGGGCAATGAGCAGATCCAGGAGATCTTTGAAGAGCTGCTGAATAAGGATCAGGGTCGGCGGAACATTTCCCTGCAGATGCTGACACAGCAGGCCCTGGAGCGGATCGCCGCCATTGGTCGCGGGGAGAACCCGGAGACCGGCCCGGTACCTTATGTGGAGCCCGAAGCTGTGCCGGAGGAGATCCCGGCTGCAGAAGGTGAGAGCACAGCTTCGGAGCCAGTGGTCGCTGACGCAAGCGGCGCGGCAGAGCCGGTAGACGCTGCGCCGGATGCTGAGTAAGTCGTTGTTCTTGACGGTGGTGAACCGGTATTTAACGTAAGTATGCAGAGGCGCGGACGCGCTTCAAGGAGGGTATGGGATGTTGATTCCAATGGTTATCGAGACCAGCGGTCGTGGTGAGCGGGCATATGATATTTATTCCCTCCTGCTCAAGGAACGGATTGTCTTTGTGGGTACGCCCATCACTGACCAGGTCGCCAACCTGATCGTGGCCCAGTTGCTGTATCTCAACCGCGAGGACGACGAGAAGGAAATCCAGATGTTCATCAACTCGCCGGGGGGCATGATCTATGCTGGCCTGGCGATTTACGACACCATGCAGCAGATTAAGGCGCCGATCAGCACGGTAGCGGTTGGCGTCACGGCCAGCTTCGGGACGGTCCTGCTGGCCGCTGGTTCGCATGGCCGGCGCTTTGCCCTGCCCAACGCGACCATCCATATGCATCAGCCTCTGGGTGGCGCGCAGGGCCAGGCGTCTGATATCGTGATTCAGGCGGAAGAAATCGTGCGTCTGAAGAAGCGTTTGTTGCAGATCTTCATGGAGCACACGGGCAAAGACGCCGCTACGATTGAGCGAGACACTGACCGTGACATCTATATGACAGCCCAGCAGGCGGTTGACTACGGTCTGATTGACGCTGTGCTTGAGCCGTCCAAGATTCCGCTGCCGGTGAAGAAGTAGCAAGGGAACCGATCTGTGACTCATTTTCCAAGCGGGGAACAACGCTGCTCCTTTTGCCAGCGGGCACGGCACGAAGTCGAGCACCTCATTGCAGGGCCGAATGGCGTGTTTATCTGCAGTGAGTGTGTGCGCCTGAGCCTGCAACTGATCGAACAGGAAGCGCCCGCTGACTCTGACGGGGCGGAGTTCACTATCGAGCGCGTGCCCTCGCCGCGCGAATTCTACGACTATCTGAACGAGTACGTTATCGGTCAGGACCGCGCCAAACGAGTCCTGAGCGTGGCGGTGCATAACCACTACAAGCGGGTGATGGCTGGAGGGCGGCTGGCCGATGTTGAGCTGGAAAAGAGCAACATCTTGCTGATTGGCCCGACGGGCTGCGGCAAGACGTTGCTGGCCCAGACCTTTGCCCGCATCCTGGATGTGCCGTTCTGCATCGCTGATGCTACGGCGTTGACCGAGGCCGGGTACGTTGGCGAGGATGTGGAGAACATCCTGTTGCGCCTGATTCAGGCGGCAGACTGGGACATCAAACGGGCGGAAAAGGGCATCGTCTACATCGACGAGATCGACAAGATCGCCCGCAAGAGCGGCGACAATCCGTCAATCACCCGCGATGTGAGCGGTGAAGGCGTCCAGCAGGCCCTGCTCAAGATCATCGAGGGCACCATCGCCAATATCCCGCCCCAGGGCGGGCGCAAGCATCCCCACCAGGAATTTATCCAGATGGACACCAGCAATATTCTGTTCATCTGCGGAGGGATGTTTGACGGGATTGAAGAACTGGTCGCCAGCCGCATTGGTGTACGCGGGCACCTGGGCTTTAAGGAACAGGGTCGGAAGGAGATCACCCAGACTGACCTGCTCAAGCAGATCACGACTGATGACCTGATTCACTATGGCATGATTCCGGAACTGGTGGGGCGCATTCCGGTGGTGACGCATGTCGAACCGCTGGACGAAGAGGCACTGATGCGCATCCTGGTGGAGCCGCGCAACGCGCTGACCAAGCAGTACCAGCAATTGCTGGCGCTGGACAATGTCGAGCTTATCTTCACGGAAGACGCCCTGAAGGCAGCCGCCAGCGAGGCGATCAAACGCGAGATCGGCGCGCGTGGGCTGCGCAGTATCATCGAGGCGGTGCTCTTGGATGTGATGTTCGAGATTCCGGGCCGTCCGGATATCCGGCGTGTGATAGTCAACCGTGACGCCATCGAGGGGCGGAGCAAACCGCTGATCCTCTCGGAGAATGACCGCACCATTGCCTGGTCGGCGGATGGCAGGCTGGAAAGCGCCGCCTGATCCAGTGCGACGGAAAGACGCAACGGGGTCGCCCACACGGACGGCCCCGTTTTGTTCTCCAGGGCTTTTGACGGGTACGAATTGCTAGCGTACCGCTGCCGGAATCACCACTTCGGTCAGGGGGCTAAGCGCCGCCTGAAACGCTTTCACATCCAGCAGGCCGCTGCCGCCGCCGGCCTGCCAGTAGCTGGGAATTACCCAGCGCGGCTTGAGGACCCTGACGGTTTCGATGGCGTAGTCGATTGCCAACAGGCCGGTGCGTCTGTTGCGGACCGGCAGGATGGCGATATCGGGATGCAGGAACTGAGTATCCGGCAGAACGACGGTATCGCCCGCATAGAAGATGTCGTAAGTATCCATGGCGATCAGGAAGCCAATGGGAGGGATGGAGTCGCCGTCACTGGCGGGCGAACGGGTCGGATGAGAGGGTACAGCGGTGATCCGCGCCCGCTGGCAGGTTATGCACTGCCAGGGACGTAACACCTGCGCTCGATGCCCGGACAGACAGTCGGCATCCTGGGTGTTGGCAATGATCAGGGTTGAGGGGCCACACAACCGGTTGAGCACAGCCGGGGAGCAGTGGTCATAGGTGGCCTGGCTGATCAGGATGACATCCGCCTGTTGGCGGTCAGTGGTGATTCCAGAAACCGGGTTGATGTAGATGCGCGGCGGGCCGTGTACAAAAAATGTGCCATTGCCCAGCCACTGGATTCGATCAATCATCGTATACCTCACCGGGATGTTTTTTGATTCTAGCACTGCTTCAGCCGAGCCTCAAATGTTCCTGTGCAGGGCGCACAAGGGCAGGGTAGGGCGCAAACATGGCGCGGGATCGGCTTTGACGTATAATGCAAGACTGTACAGGAAAAGCGCAGATCATCTTTTAGTGCCATCAGTTGCGCCAGAGTGTGGCAAGGATATTGGACCATGACCGGACGTATTCCTCCCCGACCGCCTCGCCAGCTAGAACAACAATCGCCAGCCCAGCCGCGCGCTCAGGCGTCCGAGGTATGGGCGCCCCCTGTCATGCGTTCGGTGGCCGATACCGGATTGAATATGCTGACCATTGCGGACCTTGTCCTCAAGGTCATCTACTTCAGTGGCCTCATGACGGGCCAGCAGATCGCGGATTTTGTCCGCCTGCCGTATCAGGGAGTTATCGACAACGTACTGGATTTTCTCAAGCGGGAAAAGCTGATCGAGGTGCGCGGCGCCGCCGGGATCAGCGCAGTGGCAGCAACGTACCAGTACATCATCTCTGAGAAAGGTTCTGAGAAGGCCCGTGAAGCGCTGGAACGCTCCCAGTACGCCGGGCCGTGCCCGGTGACACTGGGCCAGTACATCGCGGCGATGCAGGAGCAGAACCGGGGCCGGCGCTCGGTGACCCAGGAGCAATTGCTGGGATCGCTCAAGGATCTGGTGGTGTCCACGGAGATGCTCAACAAGATCGGTCCGGCAGTGAACTCCGGCAAGTCGATCTTCCTTTATGGCCCGCCGGGCAACGGCAAGACGACGATCTCCGAAGCGGTAGGGCGTATTGTCCTGGGCGGCGATCTGTGGATTCCGTTCGCTATCGATATTGACGGGCAGATTGTGCGCGTCTTTGACAACGTGCACCATGAGATCGTGGAAATGGTGCCCGGCGAAACCGCCGCCAGCGCCAGCGGGCGCACCGGCGAGAAGCGCGATCCGCGCTGGGTCAAGATACGGCGACCGGTGATCATGGTAGGCGGCGAGCTGATGCTGGCTGGCCTGGACCTGGTTTACGACGATATCAACAAGTACTATGAGGCTCCTTACCAGGTCAAGGCGAATGGCGGGATGTTCCTGATCGACGACTTTGGCCGGCAACAGGTACGCCCGCGTGACCTGCTCAACCGCTGGATTGTGCCACTGGAGAAGGGGGTGGACTTCCTGACTCTGCATACGGGGCGGAAGATCGAAGTGCCCTTCTATGTGATGATCGTCTTTTCCACCAATCTGGAGCCGCGCGAGCTGGTTGATGAAGCCTTCCTGCGTCGAATCCGGCACAAGATCGAGGTCGGAGACCCTACGTACGAGCAGTTCCGTGAGATCTTCAAAATGGTGTGCGAGCGCAAGCACGTGCCCTACGACGAGCAGGGGTTGGCCTATCTCCTGCAGGAATGGTACATCAAACGTAATCGCAAGCTGCGCGCTGTCCATCCGCGCGATCTGATCGATCAGCTCATCGATATCGCCCGTTACCTGAACTGCCCGCCGCGTATGACCAGGGAGTTGCTGGATCGGGCGGCGGAGAGTTATTTCGTTGAGCTTTAGCAGGTGGGTGAGCGCGGTCGGGGTATGGGCCAGTGTTCGTCCGCCTGGCGGGGCGGTACTGTGAACTGCGCCGGCACCTCTGCGTGTTGTCCTTCAGCGGCTATGCTGTGATCAGGATGGAGCCAACAGCCGCATCATGACGCGTCATTATGACGGAGCGCCCATTGCTCGCCATCTGGTGTTTATCCTGCGCGATGGCACCTTTGTCGTGCAGTGGGATGCAGACCGTGTGCAGGATCTGCTGAGTGGCAGGCTCCTGCCTTTTCAGGATAGCGACTATGGTCATCCCGTCAGCGATGCCGATCTGGAGCGCTTGCGGGAGGCAGGGCGTGTTTCTCATTTTGACCGGGCGTATGTATGGCTTCATGCCCTGCCGGAGCAGCAGCGCTTCAGCGAGTTTTCCGTCCGGGAAGAAACAACCGGGCGCACCCGCTACTTCTATGTCAATACGATCCTGCCGGAGTCGGAGCTTGCCAGGATTGAACACTCCCTGCAGGAACTGGGCCTGCACACCCGCTTCAGGGCCTGCGAACAGGGCGGCTTGGTGGCCATCATGAACCAGGATGGCCAGCCGTTCAGCCACCTGAGCGACGCGGAATATGCCCAAGACCTGCTGCGGCAGGCCGCGCCGCAGTTGCTTCAGGATGCCACCGTGGCTTTTGTAGAGTTTGACACGCGCCGGGTGATTTCCCGTGACGATCGCAATCGCATCGCTGTTGCCGATCTGGATACGCTGATCGCCAGCCAGACTGAGCGCATCGCCGATCCGGACAGGACTGTGGTTGGGATTGACAATGATGAGGAATTTCTCTCGCTGGCTGCAGCCACGATGCGCGATCTGGGGGTGGCATTTGTGCCGGTGGCAACCTCAGGGCAGGATGGATTGGTCACCGTTGAGGACCTGGTGCCCGATCTGGTAGTGATGAGTCTGGTTATGCCCGACATTCACGCCTGGCAGATTCTGGCGCGGATGCGCGCTAACCAGGCGCTGGCGCACATCCCTGTGATTATCGTCAGCGCACAGGGTACGCAGTCGGACCAGATCTTTGCCCTGACGGTGGCCAAAGTACATGACTTCCTGCCCAAACCGGTGGCGCCCAGTGAGCTGCGCCGCAGCGTCTGGATGGCGCTTCATCCCCGCTAGAGCATATCTGTCTGCAATTACTACCCGCGTGCAGGCAATGCTGCCTTACCACCGGGCATGGGCTGGCACCCTTCCACGCCGGGCAGGTTATAATCCTGGCTGGTGGGTGGATCAGAGAATGACGATGAGGGAGTTATGATCAAGATCGTGACCGTGGCCGAAATGCGCGCCATCGAGCAGGAAGGTGACGCTTCTGGCGTTAGCTACGATCAGATGATGCAGAATGCGGGGCGGGCGCTGGCTGACCGCGTGCTTGATGTGCTGGCGGCGCAGCCGCCGGCGCGGATCGTAGTGCTGGTCGGACCGGGCAATAACGGCGGCGATGCGCTGGTTGCCGGGCGGCTGATCGCGGCGGAGAGCGCTCATGAGGTCAGCTTCTATCTGGCCCGTCCCCGTCAGGACGACGATCCCAACTACGCAGCCGTCCGGGAGGCCGGCCTGTTCATTGCTGAAGCGGCCAGGGATCAACGTTTCCGCGTGCTCAAGAATCTGCTCAGTAACGCACAGGTGGTGATCGACGGCGTGCTGGGCATCGGCCTCAAGCTGCCGATCGCGGGCGATCTGGCGGAATTCATGGATGTAGCACGCAAGGCGATCCTGACGCAGCAGCAGGCATCTTCTTCGCTGCGATCCTACGTGACTCCCGACCTGCCCGTTGCCTGCCCGCCCCGGCAGCCTTATGTCATCGCGGTGGATTGCCCCAGCGGTCTGGATTGTGACACTGGTGCGCTGGATCCACTGGCGATTCCAGCGGATGAGACGGTGACTTTTGCGGCGGCCAAACTGGGGCAGGTGATCTTCCCCGGCGCGGCTGCCTGTGGAGAATTGCATGTGGCCGGGATCGGGTTGCCGCGGAAGCTCCCCAGCCGTGATCGCGTCCGCCTGGAGATGCCAACTGCCGCCGACATCCGGGCCTGGCTGCCCGCAATGCCCCCCGACGCCCATAAGGGCACTTTTGGTAAGGTGATGGTGGTGGCTGGCTCGCTGAATTACACGGGCGCGGTGGCGCTGGCGGCGGAGGCTGCCTACCGCGTTGGCGCAGGGCTGGTAACCGTCGGTACGCCGGAGATCGTTATGCCGCTGCTGGCGCCACAGGTGCCGGAAGCGACCTGGCTGCTGTTGCCCCATGATCTGGGCGTGATTGCCGAGGATGCGGCGCCGCTGGTGCGCGAGCAGGCGCAGGGGTACAATGCCCTGCTGCTGGGGCCGGGTTGGGGCCGCGAGGGGGCGACCCGCGATTTTCTGCTGGCACTGCTCAACCGGGAGCAGCAGGAAGCGCGCCATAGCCGGATCGGTTTTGTCCCGGGACGTGCTACGCCCGAAGCGAGCGAGCAGCGCGATGAAAACCCCTTGCCGCCACTGGTTATCGACGCGGACGGCCTCAACCTGCTAAGTACCCTGGACGCCTGGTGGAAGCTACTGCCGAAAGGCACAGTGTTGACGCCACATCCGGGTGAGATGGCTCGCCTGACCGGCCTGCCGCGCGAGGAAGTTACCCGGCAACGGATCGCCCTGGCACAGGAGAAAGCGGCGGCGTGGCGGTGCGTGGTCGTCCTCAAAGGGGCGTATACCGTGGTTGCCGCGCCTGATGGACGGACAGCTGTCCTGCCCTTTGCGGAGCCGGCGCTGGCAACCGCGGGCACGGGCGATGTCCTGGCCGGGGCGCTGGCCGGGCTGATCGGGCAGGGAGTCGGGGCCTTTGAGGCGGCGGTGGCTGCCGCCTATCTGCATGGGCTGGCCGGTAGGCTGGCGGCCCGGTGCGTCGGTAACCGGCGCAGCGTGGCGGCGCGGGATGTGCTGCGGGCCATGGCTGCAGCTATGAACCAGGTGGAGGGAAGCACCGGCCTGTCTTGATGGCACAGGGCTGGCCGCTTGCGCCGGGCAGGCCGGTCAGACGGTCGACCTCAGGTTGTTCTCACTTGTTGAGGGAAAGCTCGATCCGGCGTTGGCGGGCGATGGCTTTGCCTTCTGCGAGGGCGTCAACCGGACGTTCCCCCAGGATGGCCCGCTGTACGCTGGCCAGCGCCTCGCTGGCCAGTTTGACCAGTTCCTGGCGGGTTTCCGCGCCGCTGCGTGGGCTGCGCCACATGCCTGCAATAGCACCGACTACACCGCCCAGCAGCATCCCCAGGACAAACGCTCCTTCACCCTGATTTCTCTGTGAAGTCTGCATGACTGCCATTCCTTTGCCGGTCGCCCTACCGCACCAGCCGGAAGATCCTGAACAACTCTCTGAGCACCGCGCCCAGGAATGCCAGAAAGCCGCTGGCCCGGATGACGGGGTCGGCAACATTGCGGCTGACAAACGTTGCCGTGCCCTTCACCGTGCGCACGGTATCGCCTGTCTCCTGCAGGATGGGCTGAATCTCGTTCTGCAGCAGGTTGATCAGGCGGGCGATCTGCAACACCAGGATGATCAGCGCCACGCCGATGAGTAACCCCTCGAGGGTCAGCACAATGATGAAGAAGTCGCGGAGAATCTCCAGCCCGGCAGCGGCGCCGGGATTGGTGAAGGCCAGGATAAGTGCGACGAGGAAACCCAGCACAAGGATGGCGACCAGGGCAACAATGAAGCCAACGACCAGCCGGACGGTGCTGTTCCCCTGACTCTTGCTGCCGGGTGCTGCAGCAGGGGAATCCGGTTGACTGTTGGCGGGTTTTTGATCGCGCTGGGTGCTTGGCGGTACATCAGGCATAGTAACCTCGCTTGGTTGCCAGCTCAGTATAGCATGCGTTCTGGAATGCGCTAACGTCTGGTCGGGCGGGCGATCACCAGACGGGTGAGCACCAGCATCAATATCGCCCCGCTGACAGCGGGGAAGACACGCAGCACGCCGATCTGCAGGAGTGAGATGTTGAGTAGCACACCGACCAGGTGGCCCAGGGCAAAGCCAATCCAGCCGATCAGCAGGTACAGCGCCAGCCAGCGGATATCGCCGCCGACCACAAGGTGAAAGGCGGCGCCGCAAATCGTGGCCAGAATGAAGGCGAACGTAAACGCTGGCGACGGCATGGCATGTCCCTCTTGAGGTGCAGGTTGCTGGGCCGGCTTGATTCCAGAATGGCTTGATCCTAGCAGAGAATAGGACAGGCGACAAAATCTCTGTTTGAGAGGGGTGCATTCCAGATTGGGGGCAAAAAAACGAGAAGCTGGCGGAACACTGAGGAGGGATGGGCAATTGGAAACAATACTCGCCCGGCTGGTCCGAGAATGCCCTGATCCCCCCGTGTTGAGCAGATATTCGTGCTGCGTTTGGTTTGGCTTAAGCCATGACTTCGATGACCTCTGGGCTGTGGCGGCTTGATCCTGCCCCAAATTTGGAATGCACCC
>JABLXG010000049.1 GCA_013178165.1 Anaerolineae bacterium | reverse complement strand
TCTTCAATTCCCATGCCACTTGAATCTGTGTTATAGTGTCCATCGTGCGGCTCCTGTGATTGGGTTGTTTGTCTCGCAACCACAACAACTTTATCACGGAGTCGCATTTCTATTGAGAATACTGCGGGGGCGGGCAAAAGAGCCGCTCCCCGCATCCTCCAGCAGGGAGCGGCTCCCGGAAGACCACCGAGGGCAAAGGCTCAGCCTTCGGTTGGCTCACGTGGCTCTGGCTCCTCCTCCTCGGCCAAGGCCAGGTCGATGCGGCGGCGCAGTTCGTCGCTGATGGGTGGGGTTACCGTGCGTTTGGGCTTGCCTGATGGGGGTGTGGTCAAGAAGTCGTCTTCCGCTTCTTGGCGGCGGCTGGCCCGATCGCGGCGGAGCAGCAGCCAAAGGCCGATCAGGATCAGCGCAGCGGGCAGCACATAGCGGCCAAACCTGGCCCCGGTAAAGATGAACAGCTCAAAGAACGCAGCAAAAATGATGAAAGCAATCATCCCCCAGCGCACCAGCCCACGCCCGGAGGCCAGCGTCTTGCGGTTGCCGGTGCGGCGGCCCATCAATATGAACCCCAACCCCAGAAAGACCGGGTACAACGTCCAGACGTAGGCCCAGCTCTCCCAGCGGCCGGTCACGCTCTGCAGCAACAAGAGCGCGCCGGTGCCGGTGATGATTGCGCCGGGAATCGCCAGTGGTGCGGCATCTGGACCGCCTTTCCAGGCCGGGTACAGAAAAGCCAGCCCTGGGGCGATGATGAAGAACGGCCACAGCAGGCCGATCAGGCTAAAAGAAAAGAGGCCAAACTGGGCCAGCAGCAGGAACACCCCCACACCGATGATGACGACTGCCGCTGCTGTCCGCCCTGATCCGCTTTGTGCCTGACTCATACCATTGACCTCCCCCATAGTTGTCACCTGCACATTCTGTCCATGTATACGCAGGGCGGGCGCGGCAGGTTGCAGGCCGGGCAGGCGTCATCAGGCGTTCAGGATGACTACCTCGCTGATCGGGCCACGGCGGGCGGCGCGAGAGTTGATCGCCCGCCGCGCCTGCACGATCTCAATCCGGAAGCCCCGGTACAGTTCGTGCACCAGCGGGGCATCCGCGTTGCTAAGCATGACTCGCACGCCGTGGCGATCCAGCGCGCGGAAGACATCAGCCAGCGCCCGCTGGTCGGATTCGCCGAAGTCCTCCCTGGCATAGCTGGTGAAGCTGGCCGTCTGGCTGAGCGGCACGTAGGGCGGATCGAAGTAGACAAAGTCACCGGGCCGGGCCTCGTCGAGCACAGCGCGGAAGTCGTGGACGGCCAGGTCAACTCCCTGCAACGCCGCGGCCGCCGCCCGCAGCCGCCCGGTATCCAGGATCGGCGGTCTACGGTAGCGGCCCGGCGGCACATTGAAATGCCCCCGGCTGTTGACGCGCCATAGCCCGTTGTAGCAGGTCTTGTTGAGGTAGATCATCCGCGCCGCGCGCGCCGCCGGAGGCAGCGATTCCGGCCAGCCGGGATGGCGATCCATGGCGCGGACGGCGTAATAGTGGCCGCGGCCACCTGCGGCATGAGCGTCGCGATGGTCCGCCAGCAGGGTGATCACCACCTCCACCTCATCACGCACCGCCTGGTAGACGTTGATCAGCTCCGGGTTGATATCCCACAGCGTGTAATTCCCGGCGAAGTCCCGCCCGCGCAGATAAAAGAAGACGGCCCCACTGCCCACGAACGGCTCGAAGTACCGTGCCGGGCGTTCCGCCGGGAAGAACGGCGCGTACTGAGCCAGCAGCTGGCTCTTGCCGCCAGCCCACTTCAGGAACGGGCCAGCTGTGATACCGTTATCAGCCAGGCGTTCAGGCACAGGCAAACTCCACCGGAAAGGACAGGATCACGCGGCTGGCAATTATAGCACGGCGCAGCAAGGGTCACGTGGCCGGATGGTGTGAGCACCGCTGGAGGGCTACGGACACCCTTCTGTTTCGCCATTCCCTGCTACCTGTCCCCCCCTTGTGCAACTTGGAGCGGAAAGCGTCTCATGATACCATACAACGCAGCGCGGGCACACCTGCCGGGCGGAAAAGCGAGCGAACGTGGCCTACCGGGCGCGGCTGTCCCTGCTTCTCGTTATCTCCCTCGTGCTGATCATGGGCGGCACGATCCTTGATCTCCGGCCTCTGGCGGCCCAGGAGGGACCTACGGCTACCTGGACGCCGGTCGGCGACTATGTGCTGGCCGATGACGCCTACCTGCGCGGCGGGCCGGGGCGTGAATACCTGGCTGTCGGGCGGGTGATCCGCGGCCAGCGGGTGATCCCGGTCGGACGCAACGCCGACCAGAGCTGGGTGATGTTGCTCTATGGCGCGGGCTTTGGCTGGATCCGCGCCGATCTGGTCACCTGGGCTACCGACCTGAGCACCCTGCCCGTGCTCAGCCCCGACGCCCTGACGCCGTCGGTCAGCCCACCCCGCTATACGGCCACGCCGTTCTTCCCCACCGCCACGCCACAGGGCAACTGGGCCAATGTCGGGCCGCAGGGCGCGTACCTGCGGGCCGGGCCGGGCCGCACCTATCAGGTCATGGGCGCCCTCCACGCCGGGGATGTGGTTGAGCCGGTCGCCAGGAACACGGATACCACCTGGATCATGGTCCGGCACGGCGATGGATTCGCCTGGGTGCGGGTCGATCTCGTCCGCTGGCAGGACGATCTGGACGCGCTGCCGGTGGTGGATACCAGCAATCCGTTTAACCTCACCCCGTCGCTGACCTTCACGCCGACCAGCACCACGACCGGCACGCCGTCGCCGACTCTGACCCTGACCCCTTCGGCAACAGCGACTCCATCAGCGACGCTGACCCTATCAGCGACGCTGACCCCATCAGCGACGGCGACACCATCGGCAACCCTGACCCCGTCAAACACCCCTACCGGCACCCTGACGCCAACCGACACAGCAACGGCAACGCTGACGCCGTCAGCGACACTGACCCCGTCAGCAACAGCCACGCCGTCTGATACCGCGACCGCCACGGCAACGGCCACGCTCACGCCCACGGCAACGGCAACGGCCACCCCATCGGTGACGGGTACACCTACGCCGACGCTGACGCCGACCGATACGGTTACGGCAAGCGTAACGTCGTCGGCGACCAGCACACCCACGCCGACGGCGACGCCTTCCCACACGCCGACCGACACCGCCACCGTAACGCCTTCCGCCACGCCAACCCCCACGCCCTCGGCCACAGACACGCCGAGCGCGACGGCAACGCTGACCCCATCGGCGACCGAGACACCCACGGCGACGGCTACGCCCAGGCCGACAGATACGCCTGTCCCGCCAACAGCGGCACCATCCGCGCTGGCAGCGACCGCTACGCCTGAGGCGACGCAGACGCCCGCGCCAGCGGAACAGCCCTCAGCCACGACGGTAGCGCTGGCCATCCCGCCGACCTTCACACCGATGCCAACACCGCGTCCGGCAAACGAGACGCCCACCCGCACCCCATCGCCAGCAGCGACGCCTGTGCCCCCTTCGGCGACGCCGCCCCCCGGCCCGACTTCCTCGCCAACGCCGCCTGCCACCGCCAGCCTTCCGGCAGCAGGCGAGGGCACAGCGGCGGATGGCGGGCTGCTGGCCCGCTTGGCTGCCCTGCCGCGTGATGTCCTGATCGGCGGCGGGCTGGCCCTGCTGGTGATCATCTACGCGATCCTCTATGCCCTGGGCGCGATCGGCGCGGCCCGTTACGCGGGCGGCTTTGTGATCGAAACCTGCCCTGTCTGCCAGCGCGGCGCATTGACGGTGGTCAACCGCGGACGGCGCCTGCTGGGCATCCCGCGGGTACGGCGCACCGTCCACTGCGACTACTGCGGCTCGGTGCTGCGGCAGGTCGGGCGGGCGCGCTGGCGTTACACGGTCGACGGCGACGAGAACCCTGCCCTCTACCGCCGCTACAATGGCCGTGAGATCACCGATCGCGAGTTGATCGACCTGGGGCGACCGGCACGGATGCAGATGATCCCGCCGGAAGGGCCGCGCGAGAACTTCCAGCCGCCGCAGTACATCGAGGAGGATTCCCCGCCCGACGAGAAATAGCCGCGCCGCCCGTGTATCCTCCTTGTTATCCGTCTTCATCCGACAGGAGAGCAGTTTAGATGACCGTGCAAACGCCCGACTGGGTGAAAGATGCCGTGTTCTACCAGATCTTCCCCGATCGCTTTGCCCGTAGCGCGGCGGTTCCCAAGCCCGCCAACCTGGAAAGCTGGGACAGCCCGCCGACGGTTCATGGCTTCAAAGGCGGCGATCTGCTGGGGGTGATGGAGCGCCTGGATTACCTGGAGACGCTGGGCGTCACCGCCATTTACTTCAACCCGATCTTTCAATCGGCCTCCAACCACCGGTATCACACCCATGATTACCGCCATGTCGATCCGCTGCTGGGCGGCGATGCGGCGTTCCGCGCTCTGCTGGATGCCGCCCATGCCCGCGGCATGCGCATCGTGATCGACGGTGTGTTCAACCACGCCAGCCGCGGCTTCTTCCAGTTCAATATGACCCTCGAATGCGGGGAGCATTCCCCCTACCTGGACTGGTTTACTTTCCACGATTTCCCGGTCAAGGCCTACGGCGTCCGCAAGCCCAACTACGCGGCCTGGTGGGATTTGCCGGCGCTGCCCAAGTTCAATACAAAGACGCCCGCCGTGCGCGAGTTCATCTGGGGTGTGGCCGAACACTGGATTCACTTCGGCGCGGATGGCTGGCGGCTGGACGTGCCGGAGGAGATCGACGATGACGAGTTCTGGCGGGAATTCCGGCGGCGGGTCAAGGCCGCCAATCCAGATGCTTACATCGTTGGCGAGATCTGGTTCCCGGCCCAGCGCTGGCTGGCCGGCGACCAGTTCGACGCGGTGATGAACTATTTATTCACCCGCCCGGCCATCGGTTACTTCGGGCGGCGGACGCTCAGCGGGCTGCATCACGGGCCGTACGAGGTCAAGGCGCTGGATGCGAAGGCCTTTGCCCGCCAGATCGAGGAGACGATCAGCCTATACGACTGGGAGATCGTACAGGCTCAGCTGAACCTGCTGGGCAGCCATGATACGCCGCGCTTCCTGACCATGGTTGGCGAGGATGCCAGCGCGTTCAAGCTGGCCACCCTGTGCCAGATGACCCTGCCCGGCGCGCCATGCGTCTACTACGGCGATGAGCTGGGGCTGACCGGCGGGTACGAGCCTGCCTGCCGCAATACCATCCCCTGGGACCGACTGGAAGCCCTGCAAGGCGAGCTATGGCAGGTCACCCGGGAAACAATCGCGCTGCGCCGGGCGCATCCCGTCCTGCGGCGCGGGACGTACACGACCGTGCTGGCGGAAGGCGACCGGCTGGCCTACCGCCGCGATCTGGGCAGCGATGCGGCGCTGGTCATCTTCAACACAGGCACAGCGCCCGCCGCCTTTGACCTGCCCTTTGAGCGGGCCTTTACGGTGGCCTATGGCGCGCCAGCAGACGTTCAGGCCACCGGGGGGCACGTCCGACTGACCCTTTCAGCGCGGAGTGGCGCGGTACTGCTGGCAGAGGATTAGCGCGGCGGGCCAGGCGCGGTATGATAGAGGCGGAGAGGGGCGCGGGAGGCCGTGCCCTTCCTTTTCACCGGCGGCATCAGCGATCCTCAGGCAGGCCGCCGGGGCGGAAAATCGCCAATCTTTAGGGGGGTGGCCCCGGGACCTGGCGGGTATCCTCAGGCTATCCCTGAGTCAGTTGTAACGCTTCAGGCTCGATGATCGTGAGGTATGCAGTACCACCATGACCACCAACCATCCCGTACTCGTGACTCCGGCTGAGCCGCGCAAGGAGGCGCTGGTCACCTTCACTGACGGGACAATCCTCAGCGCTCCGATCGGCACACCGCTGGAGGAATACTTCCGCGCTTGGCACGCCATGAAAGGCGGCGACCGTCCGATCGCGGCCCTGGTTGAAAACGAGTTGCGTGAACTAACCATCCCGGTCGAGCACGACCTGACAGTTGAAGCGGTGACGCTGCGCAGCAGCGATGGCGGTCGCATCTACCGCCGTTCGCTGGTCTTCCTGCTGGTGGTAGCAGCGGCGGAACTGTTCCCGGAGGCGCAGGTGGTGGTCGACCACTCGCTGCCGACCGGCGCCTACTATTGCCGCCTGCGTGGTCGTCCGCGCCTGAGCGAGACCGAACTGGCGCAACTTGAGCAGCATATGCAGGCTATCGTCGCTGCTGATGACCCGATCCGCCGTCGTCAGGTGCCCCTGGAGGACGCCATCGCCCTGTTTAAGATGCGCGGCGATGATGACAAACTGCGCCTGCTGACCATCCGCGAGAAAGATTACCTGGTGCTGTACACCCTGCGCGGGATTGCCGATTATTTCTTCGGCTACATGGTGCCTTCCACTGGCTACCTCAGGACGTTCAAGCTGCGGCCCTACCCGCCGGATGGCTTCCTGATCATGTATCCCCGCCAGGAAAGCCCGGAAGTCATCCGCCCCTATGAGCCGAGCGACAAGATCGCCGACGTGTTTGAGCGCCAGCAGCACTGGCTGGAGCTGCTCGGCGTGGAAGATATCGGCGCGCTCAACGACGCCGTCAACAATGGGCGCGGGCGGGAGCTGGTGCTGGTGGCCGAAGCGTTGCACGACCAGCACATCACGGAGATCGCCGCCCGCATTGCCGCCCGCCATCAGGAGGGGGTGCGCCTGGTGCTGATCGCCGGGCCGTCTTCTTCCGGCAAGACCACTTTCTCCAAGCGTTTGGCCGTGCAATTGCTGGCTCAGGGTCTCAAGCCCTACCCGCTGGCGATGGATCACTACTTCGTCGACCGGGACAAAACCCCCCGCGACGAGCAGGGTCAGTACAACTTCGAGGCGCTGGAAGCGCTCAACCGCCCCCTGCTCAACGAGCAGTTGCTGGGCCTGATGCACGGCAAGGCCGTGACCATCCCCCACTTTGACTTCCTGACCGGCAAATCACAGCCGGGGAAAACCGTCCAGCTTTCACCGGAGCACATCCTGATTGTGGAAGGCATTCACGGCCTGAACCCGGCACTGCTACCGGACATCCCGACCGATCTGACGTACCGGATCTACGTCTCCGCCCTGACCCAGTTGAACATCGACCGGCATAACCGCATCCCGACAACCGACGTGCGCATGTTGCGGCGGATCGTGCGCGATGCCACGTACCGCGGCTACACCGTTATGGATACCCTGGAGCGCTGGCCGAGCGTCCGGCGCGGGGAGAAACAATACATCTTCCCCTACCAGGAAAACGCCGATGTGATGTTCAATACATCCCTGGTCTACGAGCTGGCAGTGTTGCGCCCGCTGGCGGAGCCGCTGTTGCGCCAGGTCAGCCGCCATTCGCGCAACTACACCGAGGCCAAGCGGCTGCTTTCCTTCCTGAGCTGGGTGCGACCGATGCCGGAGGATCTGGTGCGCTTTATCCCCTACGACTCACTGCTGCGGGAATTCATCGGCGGTTCGATCCTGCGCGACTATATGCCCGGCGAGAGCGAAAGCTGGCCCACGGATTGAGGCAGCGCCGGTAGAGAGGCGCCAATCAGCGCCGCCGCTGGCCCTGCTGGAAATCCGCCCAGGCTTCCTCGACATAGGCGGCGATCTGCCGCCGGAACACGCCTGTGTCAAACCGGAGGGCGTGGGCGCGCAGCGTTGCCGGATCGTAGCGGGCCGGATCGAAGGCTTGCAGAACCGCCGCCAGACTTTCCACCGTTTGCTCCGGGAAATGCTCGCCGGTCACGCCAGGGATCACGGTCTCCAGCGCGCCGCCGCCCGCATAGGCGATCACTGGCCGTCCGGCGGCGTTGGCCTGTAGCGGCGCGATGCCGAAGTCTTCCAGCCCCGGAAACAGGAAGGCCCGGCAGCGGGCCATCAGACCGGGCAGTTCATCCTCCGGGACGTAGCCCAGAAACTCAACCGTTGGCCCGGCCAGCGCCCGCAGACGCTCCGTATCGCGCCCGCGCCCGCCGACCTTGAGCGGCAGACCCAGCGCCGTGCAGGCCTGCACGGCCAGGTCCAGCCGCTTATAGGGGATGTGACGGGAAACGACCAGGAAGTAGTCCCCGACTTCCTCCGGCGGGACAGGCTGGAAGCGGGCGGTTTCCACTGGCGGGTAGATGATCATTGACTCGCGCCCGTAGAAGCGCCGGATGCGCTCCTGAATCTCCGTGCTAATGGCGATAAAGTGATCGACGCGGTTGGCGGCGGCACGATCCCAGCGGCGCAGCAGGGCGATCAGCGGGCGCAGCAGAGCCACCTGCGCCGGGCTGAGGGCTTCCCGCTGGACATAGCTTTCGAACTGCCAGACGTAGCGCGTGGGAGTCAGGCAGTAGCAGATGTGCAACGTCTTTGGCCCATGCTGCACGCCATGACAGAAACCACTTTTATTGCTGAGGATCACATCATAGCCAGAAAGATCCAGCCCGCTCCAGCCCAGCGGGTAAAGCGGCAGGTAGGGCTGGTGGTGATCGTGGATGCCTGGCAGGCGATTCAGCCACAGGGTGCGGATGTCCCGGTCGCGCAGGGCGGCAGGCATCCGTGCCGGGGCGTAGATGCTGGTGTAGATCGGAGCGTCGGGGTAGAGCACGGTCAGGTCGGCCAGCACATCCTCCGCACCGCCGACCTGGTTGAGCCAGTCATGAACCAGGGCGAGCTTCATGGGGTCAGTCCTGGCCCGCCAGCAGGTATTCGCCGGCCTTCTGCCGCTTGAGGATCACGATCCCCAGCGGCGGGAGGGTCAGGCTCAGGCTGTGCGGGTAGCGGTGCCAGGCAATCGGCTCCGCCAGTCGGCCACCCAGGTTGCCCACATTGCTGCCGCCATAGCTCTCGGCGTCGCTGTTGAGCACCTCGCGGTAGTAGCCTGCCTCCGGCACGCCGATCCGGTAGCCGTAGCGCGGCACAGGCGTAAAGTTGAGAACGACCACCAGGTAATCCCGCCGATCCCTGGCAAAGCGAATGTACGAATAGACGCTCTGCTCGGCGTCGTTGGCCTCGATCCACTCGAAGCCTTCGGGGGTAAAGTCCTGCTCATAAAGCGCCGGTTCGCGGCGGTAGAGATGGTTGAGGTCACGCGCCCAGGCCTGCATCTTGCGGTGCATCGGCCACTCGTCCAGCAGGTGCCAGTCCAGGCTGCGCGCCTCGCTCCACTCCGACCACTGGCCGAATTCCTGACCCATGAAGGTCAGCTTCTTACCGGGGTGGGTGTACTGGTAGCCCAGCAGCAGGCGCAGCGTGGCAAACTTTTGCCACCAGTCGCCGAAGGCCTTGTTGATCAGCGATCCCTTGCCGTGTACCACCTCATCGTGCGAGAGCGACAGCACGAAATTCTCGCTGAAGGCGTACATCAGTGAGAAGGTCAGGTTATGGTGGTGGAAGCGGCGGTAGATCGGGTCAAGCCGGATGTAGTCCAGCGTGTCGTGCATCCAGCCCATGTTCCATTTGAGGGTGAAGCCCAGCCCGCCCAGATAGGTCGGGCGGGAGACCATCGGCCAGGCGGTCGATTCCTCGGCGATTGTGACCGTGCCGGGGGCCTCGCCATGCACGACGGTGTTCAACTCCTGCAGGAAGCGGATGGCCTCCAGGTTCTCATTACCGCCGTAACTGTTGGGAATCCACTCCCCGGCCCGGCGGCCAAAATCCAGGTAAAGCATGGACGACACCGCGTCCACCCGCAGGCCATCGATGTGGTATTCCTTCAGCCAGAAGATGGCGTTGGAGAGCAGGAAGCTGCGTACCTCATTACGCCCATAGTTGAAGATGTATGTGCCCCAGTCGGGGTGCTCGCCTTTGCGGACGTCGGCATGCTCGTAAAGATGCGTACCATCGAAATAGCTCAGGGCGTGGCCATCCTTGGGAAAGTGCGCCGGTACCCAGTCCAGGATCACGCCGATGCCGTGCTGGTGGCAGCGGTCGACAAAGTACATGAAGTCATGTGGCGTCCCGTAACGGCTGGTCGGGGCGTAATAGCCGGTGACCTGGTAGCCCCAGGAGCGATCCAGCGGATGCTCGGCCACCGGCATCAGCTCGATATGGGTGTAGCCCATGTCGCTAACATAGGGAATCAGCGCGTCAGCCAGTTCACGGTAGGTCAGCCACTCATAGCCGTTCTTGCGCCGCCAGGAGCCAGCATGCACTTCGTAGATCGCCATCGGCCCGGCCAACGGGTCGCGTTCGGCGCGGGCGTGCATCCAGGCGCGGTCGCCCCAGGCATAGGCATCCAGATCGATCACGATCGAAGCCGTGCGCGGGCGCATCTCCGCCAGAAAGCCGTAAGGATCGGTCTTTTCCGTGTGGTAGCCTTCCACGCGGGAACGGATATCGAATTTGTAACGGGCGCCTGGCTCCACGCCGGGGATGAACAATTCCCAGACCCCGGCGGGAATATGCTCTCGCATGGGGTGAACACGGGCGTCCCAACCGTTGAAGTCGCCGATCACGCTGACGCGGTAGGCGTTGGGCGCCCAGACGGCAAAATTGACCCCGCGCACGCCGTCCACCTCCCGGAGGTGCGCGCCCAGCTTGCGGTAGGCCTGGGAGTTGTGTCCTTCGCTGAAGAGGTACAGGTCATATTCAGTCAGCAGGGGGCCAAAGGCATAGGGGTCGGCGAAGGTCTCCGACAGTCCGGCGTAGGTCTCTCCCTCGAAATGGTAGCGCAGGCCGGGCCACCGCCCGCGTACGCGAGCCTCAAAAAACCCGGCGTCATGCAGGCGCTGCATGGGGTAGCGCGTGCCCGTTCGTTCGTTGACGACGGTCAGGGTACGCGCCCAGGGCCGGAAGGCGCGGATGCTGACCAGCGCCTGGCGATCGCGGACGGGGTGCGGGCCGAGCAGATCAAACGGCGCGCCGTGATCGCCCACAATCAGCGAGGCAATGGCGCTGGGATGAATATCGCTCGGCATGGCAGCCCCCATCTCCGGCCAGGAACACGCGCAGGACTGGCTTGTTGCCATTATAGCGCACGTCCGGATCCCGCCAACGTTCCTCAGTTCAGCAGCACGATCTCGGCTTCCGCCAGACGCTGGTGAACCATCGTCAGAATCTGGGAACGCAGATCCGCCGCCCGGCCAAAGCGAGCCTTGACCACCAGCGTCAGTTCTACCTGCTGGCCGAATTCGCCGGAGGTCAGTACCTGCCACGGCTCCAGCATATCGGGCAGGCGGAGGACAGCATCCTGTCCCAGCGCCTCCAGCAGGTTGATAGCGATTTGCAGGTCGGCGGTGGCGACCTTCAGGCGAATCTTGGCAGTGGAAAACGCGCCCCGGCTGAAGTTGCGAATGACGCGAATCTCACCGTTGGGCATTACATACAGCTCGCCAGTTGGAGCGCGCAGCAGCGTCGTCCGCAGGTTGATGGCCTCGATCACCCCCTCAATACCGAGGATTTCCACCTTTTCGCCGACATCGAACGTATCCTCGAAGATGAAGCCGATGCCGGTCAACCAGTCGCTGATCAGCGGTCGTGCGCCCAGCCCAAAGGCCGCGCTGAACAGGCCGACCATCCAGATCAGCGTGTTGGCGTCGACAAAGAAGCTCAGGCTGAGCAGGATGGCCACCATAAAGGCCAGGAAGCTGATCATGCTACTGAGCAAGTCCTGCAGGGTACGGCGGCGCTCCTCGCGCATTCGCAGCCGCTGCGGGGCCAGCCGGGCGACCACGCTGAAGGCAGCCACGAAACGACTGGCCAGGCGGTGCACCACCCAGGCGGCGGCGAAAATCGCCGCGATCGGCAGCACGTAACCCTTCAGGATGTCTGCAAAAGCCATCGCCCCCCCCGCTTACCCGGTCCGCTGTGCTACACTCCCCGTATGATACCTGATTAGCGCCGGACGACGAAGGCAGGCAGACATGAGCAGCGGTACTGTATCCTTTTCGGTTGAAATTCGTGGAATGGTTTTCATGTTCCTGCAACAGAATGAAGTCGCGTGTCATTTTGAGAGAAAATACACATGCGATTTGGTGCGTAGATGGGCAACCTTCAACC
>JABLXG010000048.1 GCA_013178165.1 Anaerolineae bacterium | reverse complement strand
GGTTGAAGGTTGCCCATCTACGCACCAAATCGCATGTGTATTTTCTCTCAAAATGACACGCGACTTCATTCTGTTGCAGGAACATGAAAACCATTCCACGAATTTCAACCGAAAAGGATACAGTACCCCAAGGTGTTGTTGCAGTGCCTGTTCTTTCGTGCTAGACTGAGCAACAGCGTCTTGCGGTTACGTAATCAGCACTTATATAAGGCTATGGCAGAAAAAATCCTAATCGTAGATGACGATCTCGACAGTCTCAAATTGATCGGGCTGATGCTGCAACGGCAGGGATACGAGATCGTCGCTGCCAGCGCAGGCGCCCAGGCAATCGCCAAAGCCACTGGCGAAGCCCCCGACCTGATCATCCTTGATGTGATGATGCCGGATATGGACGGCTATGAAGTGAGCCGTCGCCTGCGGGCTAATCCCAGCACGCAGGATATCCCGATTATCATGTTCACGGCCAAGACTCTGGTTGATGACAAGGTTGCCGGATTCGAGGCGGGAGCAGACGACTACCTCACCAAACCCACCCACCCGGCAGAGCTGGCATCGCGTGTCAAAGCAGTTCTGGCGCGTCGGGCAGCCAAGCGGGGTGCCGCCGCTGAGCTTGGAACCTTGCTGGCGGTTATCGGCGCCAAAGGGGGCGTAGGGACAACAACACTGGCCATGAACCTGGCCGCTGCGCTGAACAGCACAGCTGAGGGAACCATTCTGGCTGATATACGGCCCGGTCAGGGTAGTCTGGGCATTTCTTTGGGCTTCGGGCGGGCCACGGGATTGGCTAACTTGCTCACCCGTCAGGTCAGTGATCTCAACCCCCGTGCAGTTGGCGCTGAATTAGTGAGCCATAAGTCTGGGTTGCGCCTGCTTCTATCCTCTGTTCGCCCCCGGGAGGCCAATCTTAGCATGGCGCCGGAGGTCGTTTCCGGCATCCTGCGTCATTTGCGCGGCCTGGGGAAGATGGTTGTTGTCGACCTGGGCACCGGCCTCAGCCCTGCCAACCAGCGAGTTCTCCGTGAAGCTACTCATGTCATTGTGGTAAGTGAACCCCAGCGCATCCCCCTTAACATGACACGGGCGTTGCTCAATGATCTCAATGATCTGGGGGTTGGCCCTGGCCGTGTCAGCATTGTACTGGTCAATCGCGCCCAATCGGGCCTGCAAATCTCTTGGCAGGAAGCTGAGCAGATCCTGGGGCGGGAGATTCAGGGAGTCATCCCCCCTGCTCCTGACCTGATCCTCCAGGCAGTCGAGGCAACACAACCTGTTGTCAATCTGCAGCCAGACGCGATTGTGACTACGCAGTTCCAGAAGATTGCTGAGAAAATCATCAGTCACCTAGGGGATAGCAAAAAAGCCGGCTAGACCTTCACAAATCCTGTCCTGCTACTCAGTGCAGCAGATCCGTTGTTGCCACCGGCGCGGGCAAGCTCCCTGCCAGGTTTTTGCAGGTGCGGGGTGCAGATGAACAGATACGCTATAGAACATGCTGCACTGCTCATCCGCAATGCATCCTATCCAATCGCCCTCACTGGCGCCGGGATCAGTACGCCTTCCGGAATTCCGGATTTTCGTAGCCCTCATACAGGTCTCTGGGAGCAGCCAAATGCGGTAGAAACCGCCAGCATCTTTGGCTTCCGGCGCAACCCGCAGGCTTTCTACAACTGGATGCGCCCGCTGGCGCGCAAGATATTGGCGGCCAGCCCCAACCCCGCTCACTATGCTCTGGCTGAGTTGGAGGCAGCTGGTTACTTGAAGGCAATCATCACGCAGAATATCGACATGCTGCATTCGCGAGCAGGTTCGCGGGAAGTTTACGAATTGCACGGTCACCTGCGGCAGGCCACATGTATTGAGTGTTTTACGGGGTACGAAGCTGAATCCCTAATTATGAATGTTATTCAGAACGGGCAGGTTCCTCATTGCCCGGCCTGTGGCGGTTTACTCAAGCCGGATGTGATTCTCTTCGGCGAACAGCTGCCCGTTCGAGAATTGCTTGCGGCTCAGCAGGCAACCCGTCGCAGTGACCTTATGCTGGTCGTCGGGTCTTCTTTGCAGGTTGCCCCTGTCGGTGATTTGCCGCTGGTGGTGAAAGAGCGCGGAGGCGGCCTGATCGTGATAAACTATCAGGAGACCCATGTTGACCGCGCAGCGGATGTACTCTTCCGAGAAAACGCCGCCGAGGTGCTCCCTCTGATCGCCAGGGCGGTGATGGAGGCTAGCTGACCTATGTCCGACAACAGTCTGCCAGCTTCTGAAACAAGGCCGGTGGGTGAGCAGTACGCATCCTTAATGGCTCGCTATGAGCGGCTTATGGAGATTAGCCGTCAGCTCACCTCGACGCTGGACCTCAACGCCCTGCTTGATCAAATCATCCAGGCTGCTATTGAGCTTACCCAATCGCAGGCTGCCTCAATTCTGCTGGTCGACCCGCAGACCGGTGAGTTGCGCTTCGAAGCTGCCTCGGATATCAGCAGCGGCACACGGGATGCCCTGATTGTCCCTAAAGAAGGCAGCGTTGCCGGCTGGGTTGTCACGCATGGCGAATACGTTCTGGTGCCCGACGCTCCCAACGACCCGCGTTGGTTTCAGGAAGTGGAGAAGTCCGTCAAGACCAAGACACGCAACATGCTGGCGGTCCCCATGCGCGCCCACACCAGAATCATCGGTGCTCTGGAAGCCCTGAACAAACGGAATGACGCGCCCTTCACCACAGATGATGTCAACACGCTGACCACACTTGCCGCCCAGGCAGCCATTGCCATTGAGAACGCCCGGCTCTTCCAGCAGAATGATTTCATTGCTGAACTGGTTCACGAATTGCGTACTCCGCTGGCGGCTCTAAAGGCCAGCACTATGCTTCTGATGCGTCCCTCGCTCCCGGAAGATCGTCGCTATGAGATCATTGCCACGATGGAACGCGAGACAGATCGCCTGATCCGGATGACCACTGAGTTTCTCGATCTTGCTCGCCTGGAATCCGGGCGCACCAGGTTGGAGATGGCCCCCTTCGATCTTCGCGAGTTGATCGACGAAACTGTCACGGTAGTACGCCAGCAAGCGCTGGAACGGGCCATCACGATCAACGTTGATGCGGAAAAGGTCGAAGTTGAGGGCGACCGCGGCAAGCTCAAGCAGGTATTGCTTAATTTGCTGACCAATGCGATCAAGTACAACCGGGAACATGGCCTGATCGATGTTTGCCTGCGTCCTCCTCAGGAAAAGGCACAGGACACCGTGACCGTATCTGTCCGTGACACCGGGCGGGGAATCGCCAAAGAAGATCAGGCCCATATCTTTGAGCGCTTTTACCGCGTTGCCGATAGCGAAGGTTTCACACAGGGTACGGGGTTGGGCCTGATCATTGCCAAACGAATTGTGGAAGCGCACAACGGCAATATGTGGCTGGAGAGTGAGCCAGGTCTGGGATCGACATTCAGCTTCACGCTGCCGCGCCGGTCTTACAAGAGCCTCCGCGCTGCCACATCACCAGCACACTGAGGAAGTCAGAAGGTCAGCAGTATCTTTAGTCGGCCCGGCTGCGCAGCCGCAGCCAGAGCTTCCTCGCCCGCTGTGAGGGGATAGCGTCCCTCGATCAGTGATGTAACCTCAACCATGCCGCCGGCCAGCAGGCGCAGGGCAGCATCAAAAGGCCCGCAGCGACTGCCGATGACGGTGATCTCATTCACGGCAACCTGGGTCAAGTTAGCCTGTGGCAGACCATGATAGGTACTCTTCAGCACCAGCACGCCACGCGGCCGCAACAGTCGCAGGGCGTCCGCAAACCCTTCCTGTCGCCCGGTACAATCAACAACCACATGAGCCTGCTGCTCTGGCAGGTCTGTCAGATAGGCAGCTCTGATACCCCACTGTGCCAGCAACTGCGCTTGCCGCTCGTGACGGACGACAACGGTGAGATCCACCCCTGTCAGCCGTAGCACCTGAGCAACCAGCAGCCCCAGTTTCCCTGCCCCCAGAACCACAACCCGATCGCGCGGGCGCACATGTGCCGCTTCCAGCACCTGGCATGCTGCCGCTAGCGGCTCGACAAAGACCGCCTGCTCGTCGTTGAGGGTATCTGGCACCGGATGTAGATTGCGGGTCGGCAGGGTGAACCGGTCGGCGAACACACCGGCGCGGTTCTGGATGCCCAGTACAGTGCGTGCCCGGCAATGCGTGTAACTACCTTCCTGGCACAGGTCGCAGGTGCCACACACAACGTTGATCTCACCAACAACGCGTTTCCCGACCCAGTCGGGCGGGCCGTCAATGACCCGCCCGACGAATTCGTGGCCCAGGATGCCCTCGTAGTTGTAGTAGCCCCGTACCAGCTCAAGGTCAGTGTTACAGATGCCAGCTAGCAGCGGCTGGATTACGACCTCACCCGGAGCACAGGTCGGCTCAGGAGCATCACTGAGGAGCCGAACCTGACCATGATGGACAGCCAGCGCGCGCATGAACTTTGTTCTCCCGGCAAGACCTGCCACTGTCTTCAGGAACTTCGTGCCATGTTCAGGCTGGCTGTTGGCGGCGGCCTCGGCTTAGCAGGGGGATTTCACCCTTCTCCCAGGAAACGAGCAGAGGCACGGCGTTGAAGATCGAGGAATAGGTGCCACTGGCCATGCCAATGAACAGGATTGCCACAAACTGCTTGATAGTTGCGCCGCCAAAAAGCAATAGCGCAGCCATGATGAAGAAAGCATTCAGCTGTGTAGCCAGTGACCGGTGAATGGTTTCCAGCACGCTGCGATTGACCAGCATCTCGTAATCCTCGCCCCGGCGCTTGCGGCTGTTTTCCCGGATGCGGTCAAACACCACGATCGTATCCTGCACGGAGAAGCCAATCACCGTGAGCATCGCCGTCAGGAAGAGCGCGTCCACTTCCCAGCCAAAGAGCAATCCCAGGATGGACATCACGCCCATCACCACCAGGATATCGTGAATCATCGCGGCAATGGCGCAGACACCGTAGCGGAAGGCGTTGGGTACCTGCCGAAACGCAAAGACAATGAACAGCAGAATAACCACTGTCGCCACAACAACGGCCACCACTGCCGCCTGGGTGACTTCAGCGCCAATGGTCGGCGACACTTGCTGGACATTGGTCGCATCCTTGTCCAGCGGAGCCAGTTGTTCGCTGAGCGCCGCTGTGATCTCCTCAGTGACTTCTGGTTCCACAAAGCTTGTTCTTGCCTGCCACCGGGAGCCGCTGATCATGGATGCTTCGATTGGCTGTAGCTCCTGCAGGACTACATCCTGCAGGCCATACTGGCTGAACACGTCGCGAATGGCATCTTCGGTCACGGGCGCACTGAACTGCAGCTCAAACAGGCTACCGCCCACGAAGTCAATACCCAGTCGGACGGGCGCGCCGGTGGTCGCAAGTGAGAAGAGCATGGCCACGATGCCGGGCACGATCACAAGCGTAGAGACCAGAAAGTAGTACTTGCGATTCTTGACGAAGTTGAACATGGCGCTTTGGTGCTCCTTGCCTTAGATGCCCATCCACCACATGCGATGTTCCAGTTTGTCACCCGCCACCTGCATGACCAGGATCAGGAGCGTCCGGGTCACAATCACGGCCGTGAACAGATTCAGTACCAGACCCAGGGCCAGCGTGATGGCAAAGCCGCGCACTGAACCGGCACCGAACGTTGAACCGAACAAGTACAGGATTACGCAGATGATGATTGTGGACAGGTTCGAATCGCGGATCGAGGTCCAGGCGCGGTCAAAGCCCGCCTCCACAGCGATATTAAGCTTACGTCCCTTGCGCAATTCCTCTTTGATTCGCTCAAAGATCAGGATGTTGCCGTCTACCGCCGTGCCTACTGAAATCAGGAAGCCTGTGATCGCCGGCAGAGTCAGCGTCACCGGGATGAACTTGAAGAGGGCGATGTTCATGATCCCGAACAGCAGTAACGCAACATCCGCCGTGATGCCGGGTACCCGGTAGTACAGCAGCATAAATGCCAGTACCGTGATTACGCCCAGAACACCTGCCTGAATACTGCGATTGATGGACACGCGCCCGAGGGTTGGCCCAACGCTTTCCACGCTTTCCACACGCAGGGGCACAGGCAACGCACCGTAACGGAGTTGAACCGCTAGTTGCTGTGCTTCTTCTTGGGTAAAGGCACCGGAGATCGTCCCGCCGTCGGTCAGCGCATCCCTGATCACCGGCGCGGAGATCACCACACCATCCAGCACAATGGCCAGTGGCTGGCCAATATGCCGGGCGGTGAAATCACCGAAGATTTCAGCGCCTCGCTCATTCAGGGTGAAGTTGACCACCCACTCCGTGCCCAATCGGTCGACCTGGGCGATGGCTGATTGTAGCCCTGCGCCAGTCATCACAGTCACAAACGGCTGGCCGGTGCGCGGATTGACTATCGGCGCATTTGCATCAGTGGTTTCAGTGTTTTCCGGTTGTGGTGTGGCCGGTGTAGCAGTGGGCTGTTGTTCCCCTGGCGCTGTGGTTGCCTGCGCCTGTTGCCGGGCCGCCTGCTGCTCAAGCTGGGCCGTCGTGAGAATGCGAGCGCCGTATAGATGGCTCACATCTCCAAGCCCGGAAAAATCCACGAACTCCAGCAGACCCGTTTCGCGAATTGTCGCGATAGCAGTCTCAGGATCGGAGATGCCCGGCAGTTCAACGACGATCCGGTTTGCACCCTCCTGAAGCTGGATCACTGGCTCGACCACACCGAGCGCGTTGACGCGATTCTCAACAATTCGCCGGGCGGTTTCCATGTCGCCGGCGGTGATCTGATCCGCCGGTAGATCCGCCGCCAGCAACACGCGCAAACCGCCCTGCAGGTCCAGGCCAGGGCGGATGGCAATAGTGCGGGCGATCTCCGCCTTGCCATCATTGTTCAGATCGAGGTGGATTCCTGGGTTATCGGGCAGCACCATCCAGATTGAGACCACAGCAACCACTATGGTCACGATCAGCCACCGAATATGACCGCTCATGGGCGAATTCCCTTCAGTCTGCTTATCACAGGGATTTACCGGATGCAGGCACCATAAACCGGCTTCCCAGCGGAGCCGGCACCCGCAACATCATACCGCCGCGGTTAGCCAGTGTCAACGACTGCTCTGGTCTTTGCCTGAACCCGCTTCTTCTTTTATGCCGATGCGTGCATTGTGGGCCAGAATAGCCGGGTCATATGGTTGTGTCAGCGCCGCAGTAATGATCCGCACCTCAACGCCATCCGCCAACCGGATCGTAGCCTCACCCAGATCGGGTTGTAAGTCAACGATGGTGGCGATCAGGCCGCCATACGTGATCACCTTGTCACCGGGCTTCATCTGACGAACAAAGTATTGATGCTTCTTGAACTCCTGTTGCCTGGGCAGAATCACCAGCGACCAGTAGGCCGCCAGAACCAGCAACAGTACAACAAGTGTTGCGATAAGCTCCATGAAGAATCGCCTCTCATTCTTGGCTGACTGACTCACCGGACGCGTCCGATTATAGCCACCACCCTGTCATATGCCTAACGTCGTTGCAGGAGCGCCATGCTCTATGGTACAACATCCCCCACCGTACCTTACGGTCAGCTGCCCCAGGAGTGTAGGTAGCTGTACAATCACGATGGTTACGATAAGGAGCCTTCATGCGCGTCATCATCAATCAGAAAAAAGTTCGCCGCAATCGCCGGCTGGCCCAGTATGCCTTCTTTGGTACACTGGCGCTGCTCATTCTGGGCCTGTTTGTGACCAATATTGCGCCCACCAATCCATTGTTCCTGCTGGCACCTTTGCTGGTTTTGCCGGTGGCATTTGGCGCTACGCTGTACTCTGTCCGTATGGCCAATCTGTGGTTACGCGAACCGCGCCCGGAGGCTGTGCTTGCCACTACCCTCAAGGGCTTGAGCACGCGGTCGACCATCTATCACTATACCCTTCCTGCCCGTCATGTCCTGATCTCACCGCAGGGAGTCTTCTGTTTCATCCTTCGCCCTCAGGACGGCAGCTTTATCATCAATGGAAATCGCTGGTCAAAGAAAGGGAGCTTCCTGAGCAAATTCCTGACTTTCTTCCGCCAGGATACCATCGGGCGCCCTGACCTCGAAGCGTTACGGGAGGCAGCGGCGCTTCAGCGGTTCCTTGATCAGGTGGTTCCTGAAAGTGGTGTGCGGGTTGAACCAGTGATCATCTTCAGCAGCCCGAATGTCAGCCTGGAGGTCGTTCAGTCAGAGATCCCGGTGCTCTACGGCGATCCGCGTCAGAAACCTAACCTCAAGACGTTCCTGCGCGATCGCAGGAAACAGGGAGAAGTAGCCACGCTGACGGATGAGCAAATCACCGCCCTAGAAGCTGCCGTTGGGGTGGACGTTGTGGAGCAGGCATGACTTCTGGCCGCCAGCTGCCATGGCCCGCGTTGATCGCAGTCGTTCTACTGGCGTTCATGTTGCGCTTGCTGCAACTGGACGCCAGTCCTCTGCGGGGCGATGAGGCTTTTGCGATCCAGTACTGGGCTGCACCCTGGCCGGAGGGCCTGGCCCTGACCCGTGTGGAACCGCACCCGTATGGCACGTTTGCCATCTTTGCCCTCTGGAAGAGTCTGCTGGGTGATAGCGAATGGGTCATGCGCCTGCTCCCTGCCCTGGGGAATATGCCAGGGTTGGCCGGGGCATATGTGATCGGCAGGCGTCTATTCCGGGACCAGCGAGCCGGGCTGCTGGCGATCTTCCTGTACGCTATTCATCCGCATCTGATCTGGCACGCGCAGGATGTGCGCAACTATGCGCTATGGGCGGCAGCAACCCCTGTGTCTGCCGCAGCGCTTCTGGTAGCCCTGGATAGCGGTCGCCTCCGTAACTGGGTGCGTTACGGCGCGGCAGTGACACTGAGCGCCTATGTGTTCTTTTTTGCCCTGTTCTTCCTGGTGGCCCATGGGATCTATGTGGCCCTGTTCAGGCGTGCTCGCCTGCGGCACTGGGTGATGGCTGCTTTCGGCATAGCGGTGCTGCTTGTGCCGCTGGCGCTGCAGGTCCTGGCGATTGTGCGCGAGGGGCAGTACGCTGGCACGGCCGGGGGCTTTGTTCTGGGACAGTTGTGGACATGGTTTCTGCCGACTCTTACCATTGGCGATACGCTGCCCGCCGGGTTGATGGCATGGCTGTGGGCGCCGCTGGTGGTTGTGGTGGTTGGCGGGCTGTATGGTTTGTGGCGTTGGCGGCGCTATGTGAATGCAGTAGGATACCTGGCAACTGAGCTTGTTGTGCCGGTGGTCTTGCTGGGGTTGGTCTGCCTGCGGATGGATGTTTTTCGCCCGCGCTACCTGTTGCCGCTCGGGGCAGATTTAGCACTATTGCTCGCGGGTACGTTGTTTGCCTTGCTGTCTGCACGGGGAAAGTACCTCAGGTCAGTGGGATATGTTGTTGTCGCTGCCATCCTGCTGCTTGATGGTTGGGCGCTGGTCAATTACTACACCAATCCGGCCTATGCCAAAGCGCTGGACTGGCGAACCCTGGGCGCTTTCATGACTGCCGAAACCCGGCCCGATGAACTGGTGATCCAGCAGGCTCTTGACCCTGCATTCACCTATTACTTCCGCGGTCCGGCTGCCGAGACTACCCTCCCCCTGCGCGCCAATGCGCCGGCGGAAGAAACGATTGCCTATCTGGAAGATGCGCAGCAACGCTATACCCGACTATGGTTGATACCCGCTGATCTCCCATACTACGATGCGGAACATGTTCCCTTGACATGGCTAACCGAAGAGATGCAGATCATCGCTGATCTGTCGGTTGCCGGCTTCCACGTCCTGCAGTTTCAGTCCTGGGATGTGGCTGACTCTGAATACACTCGCCGCGTAAATGCCCGGTTTGCGGATATTGCCACCCTGCTCGACTGGCGGGTTGACCAGCTGGGCAGGGGTATGCTGCGTCTGACGGTGTACTGGGAACCGACTGCTAGGTCAATCAGCGCATTGACGGGCTTCGCTCACCTAGTCGGGCCTCCGCATCCGGATACCGGGCTACCACTATGGGCGCAGGATGATCACCCCCTGGCTACGGCTCACTGGCAGACCGGTCATGTGCGGCGCGATGTTTACCTCCTCTCCGTGCCGGATTCACCCCCGTCTGGCAACTGGCAACTGCATGTCGGCCTCTACGATCCTGCTACCCTCGAGCGCGTGCCAGTGGGCGCGGATGATCACTTCACTATCCAATTGGGCGCTGATCCACTGGCAAACATCCCGTAGGCACAGGCAAAAAGGGCCGCCGTAGCAGCCCTCTCTTACTACAACCCGGTTGGTCTTACTGAAGGCACACCAACACTGGCCTGCGGTTAGCCGTTGAGCCTGGCCTGCCACTTGGCCACAAGACTCTTATACACCTCTTCGCTGATCTCGCCATTGGCAAACCGCATGTCCAGATTGTCCAGAATCGCCTGAATCTGTTCGCGAGTCTGGGGGGTAGCGTTTTGCGGCGCAGCAGCTTGCTGCACATTCTGCTGCATCATCTGCATCATCATCTGTTGCATCATCATCTGTTGTTGCTGGAGTTGCTGCTGCAAAGCAGCCTGCTCCGGGTTGAGTGTCGCGCCGATGCTCTGTCCGACTCCCAGGCCAACCCCGGCCCCGGCCAGTGCACCACCCGCGCCGGTATTCTGAGCGGCGGCCTGAGCGATGTCCAGCCGACGAACACGCTCATACGCCTCCATGCTCATGTAGTTGCGCAGTTCATCAAGGGTGGCTTCCTTAGCTGTGAAGGGTTTCATCTCAATAGCTTTGAAGCGCATCCCCAGCGCGCCGAACTTCTCGTTCAGGCGAGCCATCAACGCACCCTCGAGATCGTTGAGCAACTGGTTGGCTTCCGGGACGCTGGTCACACCGGCGCTGCCAATCAGTGTCGTGATCTCGCCCAAAAGCATTGATTGCAGCCGATCTTTGATGTCTGGGATGCGCAGGATGGGCTTACCGATCGCATACTGGCGCACAAAGCGCACCGGATCATCGATACCGATGTCCATCACCCCGTGGGTCACCAGCAGGACAACCCCCATGCCCTTCCCCGGCGTCTCCATCACGATGGGAGGATTCGTCCCCCAGGGCACCTGCGGCAGGTCTTTCTGGTTGACGAAATACAGATCGGCGGTGAAGGGGTTGCGCCCGCCAGTCACCATACCAATCAAACCGGAAAGAATCGGCAGATTCGCTGTTGAAAGCGTATGGTTGCCTGGCCCTAGCGCGTCCAGGACTTCTCCCTGACGCACAAAGACTGCCGCCTGGCTTTCCTGAACGATCACCTGCGACCCCATCCGCCAGTCACCGCCGCCAGCCTGCGGTTCGCGGTACGTTAGCTCATCATCCATCACATTGACATGGTCAATGACATCAATAATCCGCGCCATCGGTATTGTCTCCTTATCTGAAATCTCTGAATCGATCGGCTAGGCCAGACCGTTGATCACATCCCGGCGCAGGTCGAAGGCATGGGCCGCTTCATCCACAATAGCCCTCAGTTCGGCCAGTATGCCAGTGATGTCAGCATTCGTTCTGGCTGCCTCCACAAATTTGTCAACAACCGCCGTAATCTGATCCACGTAACGCAGCATCGCTTCGTCGAAGGCAAAAACATCAGCCAGTTGTTCGTGGCTGATCTTCAGCGCACCGGTGAATGCATACCCAGGTGCGGCAGTGCCAATCCGATCTGCCAGCGTCTGCAGTCGATCTTTCTCTGCCCGCGTCTTGCTCATCATCCGCAACCCGCCGCTGTCCAGAATGAGGTTTTCTGCGTCGGCCATACGAACCACCTGGGCGCGAAGCTGGCTGGCGATGTGCTCGCGCACAATGCGGTCAGCGTCACGCTGGGCGCTCATGTCGAAGTAGCTCTCAACGTGCTTGCCAAGCAACGGGATACGCGACACCAGGTTCTCAAAGGACCCGCGCTGGTTCACGATACGGTCGTACAGATTACTGCTCATCGCTATTTATCTCCTCAGGTCTGCCCCTATTCACATCGAGTCTGACCGGCGCAGAGTCACCTGTGCCTCAAGCATACAACAGAGTGCCAGTCGGAACAATCGCGGTGCTTGGACAGTGCTAGCTAAGAAAATACTCTGTCCCACAGAATCGGCACGACAGTACACCCTTACCGGTCAGTGTGATCTCGCCGCCGCAGTTTTCACAGCGTTTCAGTTCTCGCAGTTCGCGGGCCTCGCTGGAGTACAGAATCCCTTTCTCCCAGTTGATGTAGCCGCTGAACACCTGCAGGCCCACTAGCCGGTGCACCAGCGCCCTGATCTCCTCCTGGCTGACCTGCATTTCCAGAGCCAGATCGCGGACATCAACCTGGCCGCGGCTGCGCACAATATCCAGCAACTGCCGTTGCCTGCCTGCTTCAGCCAGTCGGGCCGCCTCGCGATTGCTCTGCACCAGCATGAAGATGCCAAAGCCCACCAGTGGCGCTACCAATACCACAAAGGCAATGCCCAGGCCAAGAATCGCGCCTGAAGCCGTCAGGCCGCCACTGCTGACGCCGCTGAACAGAAAAGCTGTCACGATTAAGGCAATGATCAGCCCCACTGCGATCAGAACGATGCCGACCACCCGTCCGCTACCCACCGGTTTCCTCCTTTTCCGGCTGTCCTACCCGGCTTAGCCAAAGCCAGCGCTGCCACCACCACCGCCACCACCGCCACCGCTGAACCCGCCACTGAAGCCCCCTCCCCCACCGCCGGAAGAGGACGGGCGGCTCACCAGTGTTGAAGAGGCGTTATTCAGCATGGTGAACAGACCGGCTGACATTGCGTTCAATCCCGTGTTCAGGTTGGAGGCCATGCCATCCAGTGAACCGTCGGGCCGTGCTAGCTGGCTGCGGATGTCCGGACTGCGCATGTCCACCAGGGGTTCCCCGAAAGTGTAGCCTCGTGCCCACGGCCCGCCTACATATCGCGGATAGTACCAGTAGGGGATTGGTGTGGACTCGATCCGGATGAACTGGTTGACCCATGTCCGCTCCAGACCAAAGGCGATGGCGTACGGCAGGTAATTGTTGAACTGGTCAGTGGCCGCTTCAATATCTGCATACTGGCGAACATTCTGCAGATAGTTCCTGAACGCCCGCCATTTCGCTGCTTCCTCCGCCCCTTTGGTGGTCTTGGCGGGCATGCGCGGCCCGGCGATCATCATCACCACTCCCACCAGACCCAGTGCAATGGGCAGGCAGATCAATCCTTCCGGCAGGCTAGTTGCCATCTCTGCGCCAAAGGCGGCCATCAGGAAAGGCGCGCCAAATGTGGCGACGGCTACCAGCGCGCCGCCCAGCCCTATCCAGCGCCGGCGAACACTCTGCGGGTTGGCGTCAAAGAAGCCCTCTTTCACCACTTCATCGTAGATCTGGCTCTGAATCGTCGGGATGTGAACGTAGAACTTGTTTTTCAGTTCCTCCATCTCAACGGTATTCTTCCGGCCAAAGAGCTTGTTGAGCAGAGTCAGCTCGTAGCGGCGCAGGCTGTTGGTAAGGGGTTTGGCAGTGCGCTTGAAAGTAAACGTCGTTCGGCCACCAATCCCCAGAATCCCGGGATTTCGTTCCTCCTCAATGACCAGATACCCCCGGCGCGCCAGGTCGATGATGGTTGACAGCACATCGCGCAACTCAGCGCTCTCATCAATTAGCGTCCCCGCTACTGCCGGGGGAAGATCGGACGGGGGTTCGGTCAGATATTCCGGCGCCACACCCACTTCAGGATCACGTCCGCGCGACCACCAGCGGTAATAGGTCAGCGCCACACCAGCAATAACCAGCACAATCGAGCCGCTGCCCAGTAATAGATTCAGGATGGGGTAAAGTGTGGCCTGTCGATCGAATACTGCCTGCCAATCGGCGATTCGCCCGGCAGGATTATGCGGGAACTGCACCCGTACTTCCAGCGCCTCGTTGGCAGCGATCTGACGTGTGGCACGGAACGTAACCACATTGCCATCACGGCTGATATTTGCCGGTGCGCCGTAGGCTGCAACAGGGTCTGTATCACGCGGTGTATAGGCTTCAGGCAGCCGGACCGTCACTGTCGCGCTCTGAATCGGATAGGCATGATCGGGGGCGATGGCGAACCAGTCGATCTGATCGCCCCCCTCATAATAGAACAGCGGGCCACTCACGTCGTAGGTGATGGTGAACACGCGCTGTTCGCTCTGAGCAGGCCGGAGGAAGTAGTAAACAATCCGCAACTCCCGCCCATCATCAGTCACACAGTAGGTGCCTGCTCTTTCTGTGCATCCCTGCTGTAATGGTGTCCCGCCCTCAGATACCCGCACGTTGGTGATCCGTTCAAGGCGGTCGGCAACCGGGATTGCCCGGAAGCCATAGCGGAAGCTTCCGCCAATGAACTGGATATCATGCACCTCAGTGACGCTGAATCGGTTGGCTGTGGTGTCTACGTTGTCGATCGTGACCTCCCACCGCCGCCAGTACAGCGATCGGCTCTGGGCGCGTGCCGCTGCAACCGTGCCCAGTACTGTCAGTCCGACAACACACAGCGCAGCGACAAACCACAGCCGTCGTCTTGTGATCATCGCTCTCTCTTGCACCTCACTACCGTAAGCATGGTGAAACATCCATCCTTCGGGTTCGTTATAACCGCGCTCACCTGGACGCGCAAGTTAGGGGCCACAGCGCCAGAGGCAACCCTCCTTCGGCATCGGCATCAGATTCCATAAACTTCCGCCTCTCCGGAGTGTTCGATCTCAGTCGCGCGATCCGCCAGTATTACGGTACAATGAAGTTTGACAACCGGGCGCGCCTCAAGCAAGGTGATCACGCAACACCGTTGCCGGTATGGGCTTGGTTCGAGAGCGATACACGCATCTTCTCTGGAACAACATTCAGAGTGGGAATATCGCACCAACGGGTTATAATGTACCGCCGCACTGAGGGCTGTCCACAGTTGCGATTTCTGTATCCGCTCCTGGGGAGTGCATGTGCCTGAAGTATCGTGATATTAGGCAAGGGAGTCTGTGCGTGTGCTCAGGAAGCCTTGCCTGATCGCAAGGCTCTTTTTCTGCGTTTTCGGAACCCTGATAGGCAACTGACCCTCACGCTATGACGGTGACAGAAGCAACCCGCGATCCTATTCTTGACCTGCTGCTCTCCCAAGGAGACAAGCAGGGATATCTGACCTACGATGACATTCTGGCGGTTCTCCCACCGGAACACCAGGATGATGTTTCCAGGCTTGATGAGATTCTGGAACTCCTGGCAGAGTCCGGCATTTCTGTTCTGTCGGAACCGCCTGGAGATGAGCAATTTGCCAGACAACTGGGCGATGTCGCCGGCGCAGCCGACCTCACTACCATTGAGGAATTTGATCTGCGAGACGACGCAGGCTACCAGCAAGCCCTGGAAACCGATGACGTCGTTGGCCTTTACCTCAAGGAAGCCGGGCGTGTTCCTTTGCTGACTGCCGAGCAGGAGGTTGCCCTGGCGCGACGGATTGAATCGGCGGCGCTGGCCAGGGAGCAACTTGAGGAATATGGCGATTCGCTCGATCCGGATACCCGCTATGAGCTTGAGAGGATCATCGCTGACGGTGAAGAGGCGCAGGAGCATCTCATCAGGGCTAATGCCAGGCTGGTTGTCAGCATCGCCAAGAAGTATGTTGGGCGTGGTGTGGCATTCCTAGACCTGATTCAGGAAGGTAACATCGGCCTGATCCGCGCCGTGCGTAAGTTCGAATACCGGCGTGGCCACAAGTTCAGTACCTATGCTACCTGGTGGATCCGCCAGGCGGTTAGCCGGGCGGTCGCCGATCAAGGCCGTACAATTCGCGTGCCGGTGCACATGGGCGACCAGATCAATCGCCTGCTGCGCGTGTCGGCGTTGCTTGCCCAGCAACTGGGCCGCGATCCCACCATCGAAGAACTGGCCGAGGCGATGGAGACCGAGCCAGAACGTGTTTCGGAACTTATGGAAATCTCGCGCCGTCCGGTCAGCCTGGATGAGCCAACCAACGACGAACAGGATGCTGAGATCGGGGACTTCATCGAAGACATCACGTCCCCTTCCCCGCCCCAGATCGTGGCCGATCAATTGTTGCGCCAGCAGGTTAACGAGCTGCTTAACCGTCTGCCAGAACGCGAGGCTTACATCCTCAAGTTGCGCTATGGCCTGTTGGATGGCCGGGTTCATACGTTGGAAGAGGTCGGCCAGGAGATCGGGGTAACCCGTGAACGGGTGCGCCAGCTGGAAGCTCAGGCACTTAACCGGCTGCGTCACTCGTCTGCACTGATGTTGCGTGACTACCTGGTCGAGGATTGACAAGGAGGGGGCAAGTGGAAAGACGCGTTGCCCGGCAAAACCTGTCATTCTGGGTCTGGCCGCTGGTGCTGGTCATCGCTGGTATCTTGCTGCTCCTGCGTAATTACCTGTTACTGGATTTTGACGTATGGCGTCTGTGGCCGCTCGTGCTGATTGTCCTGGGGGGGCAGATTGCCCTGACGGGCGATCTGGGTAACCGGGCCGCGCAGAGTTTTCGGGTTTCTCGCGGCAGCGTTGAAGCGGCTACCCTGCAGGCTAGCAGTGGCGACGTAGATATCCACCTGAATGCTCTGGAAGGGCAGGAAGGTCGTTTGATTGCCGGTCAATATACTGCCAACTCACGTCCGGAACTGGCCACCCAGGGCAATCGGGCGATCATCACCATGCAGCGCGGCAAGACATGGTTCCTCTCCCTGGCGGATTGGGAAATTGATCTTGCTACAGACCTGCCATGGGAGATTCTGGCAAGTACCTACTTCGGTGAGATCAGCGGTGATTTGCGTGGGCTGATCATCGATCGGGCGCACTTTGCGACTGGTTTTGGTGATATTCGTCTGATTACGCCCGACCGACCTGCTGGCCCTCTGGTCTTCCGCTCAACACTGGGCAATATTCACCTGACCGTCCCTGCTAACATGGAAGCCAGCCTGACAATTCAGGCTGGCCCCCTGTTTACAGTCAAGATTGAAGATTCACGCTGGCGCTCAGATGGCAACCGGCGTTATGTGACTGCTGGCTATACGGGCGCCATTGAGCCGCTTGAGCTGATCGTTGGCGGAACTTTCGGCGGCTTGACCTTGAGCTAATCACCGGAAGATCAAGTCAAGCGTTGTGTCTGTCAGCCGTATTTGCACCAGACCGAGCGAATAGCCGTTTGCCTGAACACGTAGCTGGCTCAGGGCAGTGTTCATCTGGGCTACCGTCTGGTTGACGTAGCTGGCTATGTCGGCGGTCACGTCTATCGTGTAGACCTGCCCGTTAAGCACAACTCCCTGGGCAACCACGCTCTTCATATCTGGCCCCAGCACCAGCAACACCCCCAGACCCTGGGTTAATCCTCCCAGGGAGACAGCGCCAAAGACCAGCAAACCGCCGGGGTGAAAGTCAACCGCTGTAACCCGGAATTGATCGGTTACGCACCCGCGCAGCAACGTGCGGCAGATGCCATCGAGCGCCTGTTCGTTGTACGAGATCAGCGCCAGGGGGGCGCCATCCACCGCCTGCCCGAACCATGCCGCCTCGGCGAAAGATTCGGCTGTGCGCAGGGTAACGCTGCCAGTTCCGCTGCTCACCTGAATTTCCGCCGGCACGCTATAAGACTGAAACCACCCCTGGTACGGGTTGTTGCCCGAAGCGCCTGTCGAAGCGCTGCCGCCGGAACCGGTGACACTTCCAGCCACGCTTACTGGCGTTGGCGTTGGCCCGGTTGTTCCGGCCTGGCTCTGTACTGCAGGAGGAGTCGGCGGCAGATTTACCACTTCAAAAGGTGTTACTGCAACCTGTTCCCAGAATTCCTCTACGTTGCCCTGCGGGCGGAATCCAATCGCTTGCAGGAGTAACCCTGGGAGCGCCGAGACTACCAGTACTGCGCCAATACACCCCAGCACGACAAAAGGTATCAGCCACAGCAGACACGAACGGTGCTGCTGTCTTCTTGAGGGGAGTTGTCTGGTTTGCATCATTTGCTCCTGTTTTTGGGAAGCCCTGGTGCTGGAAAATGCCTTGTCAATCCGCCTGCCATTCGCTATACTATCGTTTACCTGGCGACGTCGCCAAGTGGCAAGGCAAGGGTCTGCAAAACCCTCATCGTCGGTTCGATTCCGACCGTCGCCTCCTGGGTCAAACGCCGGTCCAGTGCCTGGATTGGCGTTTTGCCATATGATGGGTTGTCGTGCAGCTTAAGGCCGTTACTGCGGCAATCACATTGCTATAGTGCAAAGCGTTGATGGCGACGAGTACAGCATGCTGCGCAGTACAGAGAGCGACCGCCCGCTGAGAGAGTCGTCTGCAGGTATGCCTGGAAGAACCCGCCAGAGCGTCACGGCGAAGCTCGGGGGCTTCTGCCCGCCGTCAGTAGTTGTGAACGGGTGCGCCCGTTACCGCGCCTGAGTTCCGTAATCCTGTTCGGGACTTGCAGAGGCCAGTGGTCGTGAGGCTGCTGGCGATCCAAGGTGGCACCACGAGCGCCCCCTCGTCCTTGGCGACAGGGGGCATTCTTGTTGCCACATTCCGGCGTGGCGTTCATACCTCGCCGAAATGGACTCAGACAGGAGGGTCCCATGCAACGCGTTCTGGCCGCACAACTGGGTGACTATGTTGGACAGCGGGTGCTTGTTCAGGGCTGGTTACATGCTCTGCGCAAGCTGGGTGAGGTGAACTTTCTCGTTGTGCGTGATCGCAGCGGAATCTGCCAGGCCGTCACCAGCCTTAATGACCTCAAACCACTGGATGGCCTTCAGCACGAAAGCGTGATTGCCGTTGAAGGAGAGGTCGTCATCGCGCCGAAAGCGCCAGGAGGCTATGAGCTGTACCACAACCGTGTGCAGGTCATCTCACCTGTGACCACGCCGCTGCCTTTTTCGCTCAACAAGAACCGCATCCGGGCTAACCAGCCTGCCTTTCTGGATCATGCGGTCATCGGCCAGCGTCATCTAAATCAGCGAGCCATTCTGCGCCTGGCCAGTGGGGTGATGCAGGGTTTCCGCGCCACATTAGATGCTCTCGACTTCGTTGAAATTCAGACTCCCAAACTGGTCGCCTCCGCTACGGAAAGCGGCGCCAATGTCTTCACCGTCGACTACTTCGGCCAGACGGCTTACCTGGCCCAGAGTCCACAGTTCTACAAGCAAATCATGGTCGGGGTCTTCGAGCGGGTCTACGAGGTTGGTCCGGTCTTCCGTGCCGAGAAACACGCCACAACCCGGCATCTCAACGAATATGTCAGCCTGGATGTGGAAATCGGTTTCATCGAGGATCACTACACGGTCATGGCACTGCTGACCGATGTAATCAAAGGCATTCTCAACCATTTGGCCACGCATTACTCGGCGCAGTTGAGCCTCCTGAAAGCCCAGATCCCTGAGGTTGGCGAACGCATCCCGGATATCCATATCATTGATGCCCAGCGCTTACTCACCGATCAGTTTGGTATGACTGATGCCCTGGGCGCTCCTGACCTGACGCCAGAACATGAGCGCCTGCTGGGTAACTGGGCAAAAGCAGAATACGGCAGCGATTTCCTGTTTGTTACCGGTTATCCCCTGGTCAAGCGCCCGTTCTATACCCACCCAGATCCGGAGCGCCCCGGCTACTCACGCGGGTTTGACCTGCTGTTCCGGGGTATGGAACTGGTGACAGGTGGCCAGCGTCTGCACCACTATGAAGACTATCTGGCCGCTGCCCGCGCACATGGCCTTGATCCGGCTCACTTCGCATCCTACTTTGAAGCGTTTGCTCATGGGATGCCGCCGCACGGCGGATTTGCCATTGGCCTGGAGCGTTTCCTCATGCAACTGCTCGATCTACAGAACATCCGCCAGGCGGCGCTTTTCCCCCGCGACCTCAACCGCCTCACGCCGTGACGCGCAACGATGCGCAATTGCTGGTCTGCAACCGGCATGGTATGCTGCTGGCGTGCGTGGTGCACCCGTGCGCGGTGCACTGACTTCGTGGGAAAGCGGGCGCTGCAAAGGCCTGCCCGGAGATGAAGACCAGGACATGAAAGCGCATACGCTCAAGATGCTGCTGGTGCTCCTGCTCATTGCAGCCGGTCTACGTGCCTGGAACCTGGATACCCAGAGCATCTGGTTCGACGAGGGCTACTCGTGGTATGCCGCCTCCCGGCCTACCCTGCTCCAGACAGTTGCTGGCGATCTGACCAACCCCCCGCTGTACTACCTCCTGTTGCATATCTGGATACGTCTGATAGGCGATTCGGAGTTTGGCCTCCGGTCGTTATCGCTGCTGCAGGGTGTTTTGCTGCTGGCTGTGATGGGCATGGCTGCTCGCCGCTGGTTCGGGCCAGGTGCAGCTACCCTGGTTGTTGCGCTTGGAACGTTTACGCCCTTGCTCTGGTGGGCGTCTCAGGAAGCGCGGATGTACAACACGCTGGCGCTGGCCGTGTTGTGTGCCATGATCGGCCTCAGTGACATCCTGACGGCTGAGCAGCCTTCGCACCAATCCTGGTGGCTGCTGCTTGGTGGAGAAACCGCTGCTCTGTATACCCACAATACCGGTGTTGTTGTCCTGGGCGCTGTCAACCTGCTGGCCGGTGTCTGGTGGCTGGGAGCATTGTTCAGGCGCCGCTGGACATGGAGATGGCTGCGCCGCTGGCTGATCACCCAGGGGATCGTTCTGCTGATATGGGTGCCCGAACTGGTCGGGCGCTTCAGTACGCTGGGCAGCGCTAACGCCGCTACCCGTACTCCACCAGATCTCACCCCCGCTCTACTCTGGCAGGCCTGGCAGGGCCTGTGGGCCAGTTCCTGGGAAATGGTGCGGGCTAACCCCGCCGTGCTCAATCTCATTTCGCTGGTGACAGTGCCACTGCTCGTGATCAGTCTGGCTGGCCTGCGCACCTGTGCAGGTCGCATGGTATGGGCCGCGATTCTTGCCTTGTGGGGCGTACTCGTTGCAGCTCTGTCGGTTCTGGGCGTCAACTACCACGGTCGCTATAGCGTGATGATAGCCCCCCTGTTCCTGATTGCGGTGGCTGCAGGCGTGACCGGTTTCACCCATCAGGCTCGTATTCGCAGCGTTTTCGGTGCGGCTGCGGTATTTCTGACAGCTGTTACCTGGTTTGCCTTACCGGGGCGGCCTGATCCTGCTTATCAACACGATCAGGCTCGGGAGATGGTCGCCTACTACCGGCAGACACTCGGCCCGGATGACCTTGTGCTGACATGGTCGTATGCGGCGCGGTATGAATTGCTCTACTACCAGCAGCGCCACGGGTTGCCGGCGCAGATCATTACGCTGCCAGACGGGGCAGAAGCGGACAACGTCATCGATATACTCAACCGTCACCTGCCACCCGGCCAGTCTGTCCGTGTTGAAATCAACACCTGGTATACCCAGGGCAGCGATCGCCGCGGTATGTTGCGTTGCTTGATCGGCCATAATCATCCTGCCCCTGGGCATACGATGGTCGTTCAGGGAATGGCTTCCACGGCCTATGAGGTCACCGGGCCTCTGACGATTCCTTCCCCACAGGCAATCACGCCTGTGCAGTTCGATACAGTAACGCTGCTGGCAGCTGGCCTTACCGGGGAAATCCAGCCAGCCAGTCATGGCATCTGTATTCCTCTGGAAGTCACGCTGAACGCGCCGGTTAAGGACGATTTGCAGGCGGCGGTCCGTCTTCTCAACGCGCAGGGCCGTGAAGTTGCCGCCGCGGACGCGCCGATTTTGTCCGCGCAGCAGGCCGGTACCCGCTACCTGAGACCGGGAGAGTCGGCATTAGTCTATCCATTGCTCTATCTGCCTCAGGGAACGCCGCCCGGTGCGTACCGCGTGACTGTCCGTCTCTATGGCGCAGATGCGCCTTCCGGCCTTGACATTCGCGATCCTGCCAGTGGTGCGCCTGCAGGCAAAGATGCTGAAATCGGCCTCGTGCGCGTGATCGACGGTAATTGGCCGCCCTTCCCCGCTGGCTGTGCCCTCTCGATCGCGCCGGGTTTGCTGTTAACCAACTGCGCTGAGCTTGCACCAGCAGAGTTCCTGCATCCGGGACAGACTCTGCCACTCACGCTGGCCTGGCAAATCGATGGCGAGCCGCCGCCAATTACCGTTTCACTCACAGGATCGGACTGGCACATTGAGGATACGGCCACCCCTCTGGCTTCCGGGGCAGTTCTCGACTGGCGGGAGATGGTGATCCCCGCACAGGCAGCTGGCCGGGCGATACTCAAAGCCCGGGCAGCTGGCCAGGAGCCGGTGACGCTCGCAGAATACACCATCGTAACCGGCGATCATGTTATGTCTCCCCCTGCCGTAGCGTATCGCTCCGGTGTGCATTTTGCCGGCCTGGGAACTTTATACGGGTTTACTATTGAAGAGGAAATGATCTTCAACGGTTCGCCCGTGACCATTACGCTGGTATGGCAGGCTGAAACTGCCACACAGACGGCATACGTGGTGACGGTTCAGCTTCTTGACGTACATGGAATACTGATTGCCCAGCACGATTCGCCGCCAGTGGCGGGAGAGCGCCCGACAACTGGCTGGGTTGCCGGGGAGTATATTTCTGATACTCATCGTCTGGTATTCCGGGATGATCGTCGAGACTATACTGGCCCGGCCAGCCTGATCGTCGCTGTTTATGACCCTGCTACTGGTGCCCGAATTGCAGCTGACGGCGGAGCCACCGAGGCGGTGCTGCTCAGTAGTCTGACAGTCAGTTCGCGCTAAACAATGGTAGCGTCATTGTCAGGAACGTCCTGGTGAGGAGAGTCGGCGTCTTCATAGGAATCATCCAGCGCAACAGTGCGCTGCATCCGCCATGTGTCCGGCGCCGCCTGGCGGCCGGCTGCCAGCAGGATGCGCACCCGGTCGAGTAGAGTTTCGGATAAATAAGCGGTAGTGGCATAGCCATCAGCGCCAGCGTGCAGGCCGCGTCGAATCACCTCAGGGTCGATGCTATGAGACAGGGCCAGCACGGGAACGCTGGCAAATCGTGTGTCAGCGCGCAGACGCTCCAGTACACTGTAACCATCCAGCTCGGGCACCGCCAGTGCAAGGATGATCAGACCCGGCATCAGGCCGCCATCTAGCAGAGCCAGCGCCGTCTCTCCGTCCTTGACCAGGATCGATTGCACACCGATTCCCTGCAACAGGCGCGAGATAAGCCGACGAGTCTCGGTATCACTCTCTACAACCAGAACCTGCGCAGTATTGCCGCTCATAGTGCCTTCCTTCGAGTGGCTGTCTTTGCCGGTTCAGCGGCAGCAGCCACTCTCCCAGGAACCCGGCGACGGTCTGTCATCATTATAGCGCCAATGCTATCAGGCGCTGTTCCGGTGCGGCACGGCTGTTGCAAAGTTGTCAGGGAGGAGCCAGAAGCAGGTCAAGCGCCAGGTCGAGCCGAGCATTGAAGAAGCGGCGTGCTTGGGGAATGAAGTCGAACTTCAACAACCGGATGAGCCCCAGGGT
>JABLXG010000047.1 GCA_013178165.1 Anaerolineae bacterium | reverse complement strand
GTGACGCGAACGCGGGTCAGGTATCCGTCGCAGACACGACAAGAGCGTCATTGTCTTCTTCTTACTCCCCTGCTCTTGGCTTTCCCTCTCTTTCTAGCTTACTCCCTGTTCGATTATTGAAAAGCCCTGCGGCTGCTGGGGGGCTGAGCGGCGCTGAAGGGTCCGCCTGCTATCCGGCGGCGTCGGCGATCTTGACCGCCGTCAGGAAAGCCAGCAGGCTGATTCTGTCCTTGCGTCCTGTAGTCTCCCCTTCGATGCCGCCGGTCACATCCACCCCCCAGGGGCGAATGGCCCGGATGCGCTCCCCGACGTTCTCGACGTTCAGGCCGCCGGCCAGCATCATGCGCGGCACCTGCTCTTTGACGGCCAGGGCGATGCCGGTAGCGATCGGTTCCCTGGCGTTGCCGGAGCGATCGACGTGGAAGGCCTCCACCAGCACGGAAGGCACACGGTCATCCAGCGGCGCATATGGCTCGAAGGCTTCAGCCATGGCCCAGGCTTCGTTGCGGTTGCGGGGCCGGATGGTCTTGTAGGCCCGGCCTTCCAGGGCGGCCAGCGCGGCCACATTCTCTTCACCATGCAACTGGGCGTAATCCAGCCCGGCCCGGAACAGGATGCTAACGACGTTCGGCTCGTTGGCAAAAACACCGATCAGCAGCGGGCAGGCCCGCCCCAGCCGTTCCCGCAGCACATCGGTGATGCCCCGGCAGGCATCCGGGGTGATAAAGCGCGGGCTGTTGCGGTAAAACACGAAGCCGAGCATATCGGCGCCTGCTTCGGCGGCCAGCAACGCATCCTCCAGCGTGGTGATGCCGCAGATTTTGACCCTGGTCATACGGTCCTTCTTCCGGTGAGGCCCGGCGCGTTTCACCAACCGCAGGCCGGGCGTTGATCTCCCCCAAACCCCTGATCATCGCGGGCCAGACGGATAGCGAACAGGCGCATCCGGCCCGGATCCGGTGAGCATGTGAACGGTCAGCCCAGCGCCTCCCACACATCAAGCTTGCCCTTGACCCGGCGGATCACTTCGTCAGTGAAGTCGGTCGTGCTGGTCTGGCCGCCCAGGTCAGCGGTGCGGACGCCGTCGTAGACTGCCTCCAGCGTCGCTTCGTAGATCGCCCGGCTGGCAGCAGTCGCCTCCGGGGTGCCCACGTAGCGCAACAGGGCTGCCCCGGCCAGGATCATGGCCATCGGGTTGGCGACATTCTTACCCTGCAGGCTGGGAGCGGTGCCATGTGGAGCCTCGGTCAGGGCGATGCGTACCTCGAATTCGTCGTCCAGGCTGAAGACCACCGATTCCGCCCCGGCAATCGTGCCGAACATCTTGAGCACCAGGTCGCTGAGCGTGTCGCCATCGCGGTTGAGAGCAGGGATGACCAGCGGCTCGCCGGTAGCTTCCAGCAGCAGGGCATACGTGGCGTCGATGAGCTGCGGGTCATAACGCACGTCGCTGTACCTGGCGGCAGCGCGGTCCATCTCCTCTTTGAACATGCCCTCATAGATCGGGCTGACGGTGTACTTCGGCCCGCCGAAGACTTTGCTGCCGGTGCGCCGGGCGTAGCGGAAGGCGAACTCGGCCACAGCGCGGCAGGTGCGGCGGGTGATGTAGCGGGTGCTGTAGGCGACCTCGTCCAGGCCGGAGCCTTCCCGCCACTCTTTGGCGTTATAGGCGTCCTCGACCGCCATACGCACCACCGCAATTGGCGCGTGGATGCCGGCGATTGGCCGCACGGAGGGGATGCGCCGCCCGGTGCGCAGGATCACCTGCGCGCCGATCAGATCGCGCAGCAGGGCGTTGGGGCTGCCCACGTCGTCCGGGTCGCCGGGCGTGATCGTCGCCGCCTTAATCCCCAGGCCGGTTTCCTTGAGCCGTTCCGCCGCCTGGCGGACGACGCCGTTGGCGGTGGCCCGCCGCTTTCCCAGCGAAAGATCGTGGCGCTCAAAGTGCAGATCGCAGCGGGTCACCGCCGGATCGAGGACGCGCAGCGCTTCTTCCAGCAACTCCTGGCCGGTCTCGTCGCCTTCCATGACAATGATGGTTCGTGGGGGCACGGTCGATCCTGTCTGGTCAGCAAGGGCGCTCTCACCCTGTACAGGGCACAGATATGCTACCGATTATAACCCCAAACTGCCCCTGCCTGTGTTGTATGGCCTGTGACGGATACCGCGCCAGACATAGCTACAGGCAGTCTCCCGGCTTTCTTCCTGTCACTTACCGCTTGCCTCCATAGGCCGGGGACGGGTGTAGCCGCTGGCGGTTGGTCCAGGCTTCAAGGTACGCAAAGATCGCCCGATGAGCCTTGAGCTGGGTGGCAACAGGGGGCGTCAGTACAACCGGTCTTCAGGGTGCTGATCAAACGCATTTCACATTATCGTGGATAAGAGCGGCGGGCGCCTTATCCCCGCTGCAACACCACGCCTAGGATCAGGACGTATACAGCGGCATAGGCGAAGGGCACAAACAGACGCTTTTGCAGCGGGTTATCGTCCACCAGTTCCAGCGCCGGCAACGGCATCCCCGGCGTGGCAAGCTCAACGGCTGACCAGGGCCGGCCATTGGCCAGCGACAGGCGGAAGGAGGGGCCGATCAGCCAGCTCAACCCGACCCCCGCCAGGAAGCCGCCTATATGCCCCCAGTTGTCGATGCGCGAGCCGGGCGACAGGCCGATCAGGATGTTGAGCGCCAGCAGGAAAATCATGTTCTGTAACTGGCGGTAGGCCGCCCGGCCAAACAGATCGCGGTGCCGGTAGACAAAAACCAGTTCTGCCCCGAAGAGAGCAAAGATCGCGCCGCTGGCCCCTACGCTGGCGTAAGAACTGAAGAGCAGGCTGAACAGCGAGCCAGTTAGCCCGCCCAGGAAGTACACCAGCAGGAAGCGCGCATGGCCGTAGACGCGTTCCACATTGGTCCCGATCACGTACAGAGCGTAGCCGTTGAAGAACAGGTGCATCAGCCCGCCGTGCAGGAACATCGCCGTCAGCAGGCGGTAGACTTCCCGATCCCGGATGATGAACTCGTTGAGCTTGGCTCCCTGGATGAACAGCCAGTCTTCGGCGCTATTGGCCAGATAGCCTTTGACGATTACCGGTTGCAGCGGCACGATTTGCCCCAGCAGGTAGATGCCGACGATGATCGCCAGCAGGATATAGGCGGCGATGGGGCGGGTGCTCGGCCCCTGTACCGGGACCATCCGCGGGCGTTGCGGGCCGGGCGGGGGCGGTGACGGGGGGTGCTGCGGCCCGGCACCTGGCGCCAGTTCAGAGTCCCGGTCATGATCGGAGTATTCAAATTGCATGGTTGTCTCTTTTCGCCGACCCGCACGGGCGGACGGGGCTGCGCTATAATACGGGTGATTATACCGCTTTCCGAGGTGATGCCGTGCCCAGCTACGATTACTTCTGCCACGACTGCCGCAAACGGCTTACGCTGCACTACTCCAGCGTGGCCGCTTACGCTGCCGCGACGCCGACCTGCCCGCGCTGTGGCGGGACACACCTGACGCGACGGATCAAGCGCGTGCGTGTGATCCGGAGTGAAGAATCCCGTCTGGAGACCCTCGATGACGCAGCCCTGGACGATCTGGATGACGCCGATCCGGCCACCATGGGCCGCCTGATGCGCCGCATGGCTGAGGAGACGGGGGAAGACCTGGGCGACGAGTTCAACGAGTTTGTCGGACGGCTGGAGAAAGGCGAGGACCCGGAGCAGATCGCAGCCAGTATGCCCGAACTGGCCGACGAAGCCGGGCTGGACGATGACACTGGTTTCGGCGCGTTTGAGGACGATCTATGACCGCCCTCTAGCACGCCTTACCGGCGGCGCAGGCCGTGAAAGATCGTGGTCAGCCAGCCAACCTTGACGCCGAAGTAACCCAGCCCGCTGACCAGCAACGCCAGGGCGGTGGCCTCGTCCAGGTTGCCCAGCACCGGTACCACATCCGGGATCAGTTCCAGCACCCCGGCGCCCGGATTGATCAGGTATAGCCCGGCCACCCCGGTGATTAGCAGCACGATCAGCTTCTGTAGCAGGTTGGCCGAAGTCGCCGGGGGCGTTTCCGCTGCCGGGCCGTCTTCTACGATGATCTCGATGTCGTCGTCCGGGTATTCCAGCGCCAGCAGCGCCTCAAGGCGGGCGATTTCCTCGTCATTCAGGTTGTGTCCAGGTTTGAGTTGCAGGGTCATAGCTCCAGTTCCCCGGCGGATCAGGCTCGCAGGAGGGCGGCAGCGGTAGCTGCACAGCCCGGTTAAAGACGATCTCGGTCTTGCTGCCGGTCAACGCGCCAACCAGATTGGCAAACACCAGCCGGGCCTGCTCCTCCGCCCGGCTCAGGATGCCGCTTTCCAGGGCGTCATCGCGGAATTCGATCACCGCTGTGTATTCGGCCAGCTGGCGGGCCTGGTCGCGGTCGACGGGCAGGATGGTACCCGAATAGGCGTACTGACGAATATAATCCACATGGCAGCCGGTGAGTTGCGCCGGAGGCAGGGTGAGGATGTACGTATTGCTGGCGGCGTCGTAGGCAACATCAGAGACGCTCAGACGGGTCAGGTCAATCCCGGCTTCGATGGTACCCTGGGCCACGTGGCTGGTCGAGAAGCTGCTGGCTCCCAGCAGACCCTGGCTGATCGACACCTCGATGTCGGCTTTGGCCAGTTGCACACTGATGCTGACCAGCTGGCCCATCGGCTGGATGCTGTTGACGATCGTCTGCGACGGCACCACGGTGATCTGCGCCGGGCCGGGAGCCAGCAGGGCGGTCAGGCCGCTGACCAGACCGCCAAGCGTGAACTGGGTCGAGAGGATCAGGACTGCGATTAGCACAGCAGCGATCAGCGCCAGGGCGATCACCACGCGAGCGCAGCCCCAGCCACTACTCTGCTGCCGGGGGATGGCCCCCTCCTCTGCAGAGGCGCGGCGGACGATCACGCGCCGTGTGCGGCGCGGCATTTCTTCCGGGAGTGTGGCCGGCGGAGAAGCCGGAAGCGGCGTTTGCCGGGGGGAATCGTTCATCTACCTGCCGATCGTCGGTTTCCTCTACCTACCGGTATATACGCGCGCGCAGCCCGATCGTTGCCCTGCCGGACCTCAGTATGCGCCGCTGCCCAGCACCACGCGCGGGATCGTCCGCAGCAGGATTTGCAGGTCCAGCATCAGCGACCAGTTCTCGATGTAGTACAGGTCTAGCAGCACCATCTCCTCAAAGGGGACATCGCTGCGCCCGGAAACCTGCCACAGGCCGGTCAGACCGCCCCGCGTCTTGAGGCGTTGCAGATGCCACGGCTCGTAATGGGCCACTTCATCCGGCGTGGGTGGGCGCGGCCCGACCAGACTCATCTCGCCGATCAACACGTTGAAAATCTGTGGCAATTCGTCCAGGCTGAAGCGGCGGATGATCCGCCCGACGCGGGTGATGCGCGGGTCATCCTTGAGCTTGGGATGGCGCGGATCAAGGCCCTGTTCCGCCACCAGCCGGGCCTTGAGCGCATCGGCGTTTTCCACCATACTGCGGAACTTCCAGACCCGGAAGTGCCGTCCTCCCTCGCCGACTCGCTCCTGCCCGTACAGGATCGGCCCCGGCCCTTCCAGCCGGATGGCCAGGGCCACCAGCCCGAAGAGCGGCAGCCACACCGGCGCGCTGATGATGACCACGATGATGTCGATCAGCCGCTTGATCACGCGCTCGGTGCGCGGGATGCGCACCTCGTTGTGCAGGCTCAACAGCGGGATACCGGCCAGATTCTCCACCCGCATCCGGCTGAGCTTGAGCTGGAACAGGTCGGGCACGATGCGCACCGGCACATCGCGGCGGTCGCATTCGCGTACGATCTCCAGGATGTCGCGCTGATGCTCCCAGGACAGGGTCACAATCACCAGATCGACCTGCTCTTGGGCAAGGAGACGCGGCAGGTTATCGATCCCGCCCAGCCCGCGCAGGCGGCCAATATCGGCGCTGCCACGCTCCGGGTCGCGGTCCACAAACCCGACTACCTGATACCCCAGGTCGGGGCGGGCCAGCATATTGCGTAGCACGGCCAGGCCGATCTCTCCCGCGCCAACGACCAGCACCCGTTCCACACCAATGCCCTGCTGCCGCTGGTAAGCGCGGATCACGCGGTAGACGGCCCGCGCCAGCGAGAGCAACACTACCGCAAACACACCTGCGTACAGCAGCAGCAGGCGGGAGAATACCAGCGGCTGGAGCAGGAAGCTAACGCCCATCACCAGCACCAGGGTATTGGTGGCGCCATTGGCGATGGCCAGCAGTTCGTCACCCCAGGAACGCCCGCGTACGTGCCGGTACAGGTTGTGCTGCTGCATCGACACTAGCTGCGAAATGGCGAAGAGCAAGGCGTATGGCACAAACGGCTCAAAGCGGGCGCGGAAAGCTTCATCCAGCGGGCGTAACAACTGGAGGTCGTAGCGGGCGACATAGGCCAGCCCGAAGGCGACCAGGATCAGGCCCAGGTCAATTAGCGGGGCCAACCAGGCCGGCCAGTTCACCACCAGCGTGCGTTCGATGTGCTCGTGATCGATCATGCGATACCCTGCTAATTCATCTGTTCAACCGGTAGCCAGCGCCCGGCGGTAGCAGGCCGCGTGGACGCGCGCTGTCTGTTCCCAGGTGAAAGCGGCGGCGTGAACCAGGCCCCGTTCGGCGGCGGCGGTGCGCCAGCCGGTGTTAGTCAGGGCGTGTTCGAGCGCCTGCGCCCAGCCGTCGATATCATGCGGCGGCAGCGCCAACCCGCCATCTCCGACGGCTTCTGGGAGGCTGGAGGCCGCCGATACGATCGCCGGCGTGCCACAGGCCAGCGCCTCGACAACCGGCATCCCCCAGCCCTCATATACGGATGGGTAAACGAAGGCTGTCGCGGCGTTGTACCACAGCGGCAGGTCATCATCCGGCGCGTACCCCTCCAGCCGGACATGCTGCTCCAGCCCCAGCTGGACAATAGTGGCACGTAACTCATTCAGCCCCCATCCCTTGCCGCCTACCAGGATCAGCGGCGCTTCCCGGCGCAGCGCTTCCGGCAAGCGGGCATAGGCGTACAGGAGCACGGTCAGGTTCTTGCGCGGTTCCAGGGTGCCCAGGTAGAGCAAAAAGCGCGCCGGGAGGCCCTGCCTTTCCCGGAAGGCGGCCACCTCCACCGCCGGAAGCGGCTGGAAGCGCTCCTGCACACCGGGCACGGCCACGTCGATCCGCTCCCGCGGGATGCCCAGCAGCGCTTCGATATCGCGGGCGGTGCTTTCGCTGATGGCGATGACCCGGCGGGCGTGCCGGGCGGAATAACCGGTCAGGCGTTGCAGGTACAGACGGCGTGCCGTGGAAAGCCGGTCGGGATACCGCACGAAGCTCAGATCATAGATGGTGACCACGGTCGGGCAGCGGCTCAGGACCGGCGTCACAAAGGCCATCCCATGCAACAGGTCCAGCCCGCCGAGTTGCCAGGGCAGCGCGGCTTGTTCCCACAGGATGCGAGCCGGCGGCCAGCCCGTCGGCAACCGCGAGCGCCGCACCCGCATCCGGTCAGCTGCTTCTGGCGCAGCTTCCCCGACAAATACCGTATAGCGCAGGTCAGGATCAGCATCAGGCAGGCAGCGCAGCGTGTTGGCGATATAGCCGTGGATGCCCGCCCGGCGGTAGCTGGCCTGCTCACTGAGCAGGTGAGCGTTGATCCCGATGTGGTATTGCCCGCTTGCCATCGTGCTCATGGCCGGGATTATAGCGTAGCCGCCGGGGGGCTGGTAGACGCGGCCCTCCGACGCCCACCCTGGCGATTGCCTGTTATCCGGCTTATGCCCCAAGCCCTCGCGCGGCCATAAAAGCGGCCACCTCTGCCTGTGTGGGCAGCGCCGGGATTGCGCCCGCTTTGGTGCAGGTCAGCGCGCCAACGGCGTTGGCGTAGGCCAGCGCCGCGCGGACGGTTTCCTCCGGTACCAGGGCCAGCGAGCCATATTTCTCGCGTTCCGGCAGCAGGCGGGCGATCATGGCCGCCATGAAGCCGTCGCCGGCGCCGGTGGTCTCCACCACGTTGATGCCGGTCAGGGCGGGTAATTCGATCCGGTAGCGGCCGTTGGTCGCCAGCGCCCCGCGGCTGCCCCGGCTGATCACCAGCAACTCCGGTCCGCGGGCCAGCACCGCCTCGATCCCGGCATCGAGATCGTTGTGGCCGCTGGCGACCGCCCATTCTTCCTCGCTGATCTTGGCCAGGTGGGCATACTGAAACGCCTCCTGGATCACGGCGCGGGCGGTGGTCTCGTCGGGCCACAGGGTAGGACGGTAGTTGGGATCGTAGCTGAGCATCAGGCCATGCTCGCGGGCCAGCCGGATCGCCTTGCGCTGGGCGCTGGCCCCCGGCTCGTTGATCAACGTGATCGAACCATAGTGAAAGCAGCGCGCCCCGGCGAAGATGTCCGGCGTGATCTCTTCCGGCAGCAGGCGCATATCCGCGCCGGGGTTGCGGTAAAAGCACATCTCTTTGCGGCCATCATCCCATACGCCAACGAAAACCACCGTGGTACGGGCTTCGGGGTCGACAAGCAGGTAGGTGGTATCCACCCCGTTGCGGGCCAGCGTGTTGCGCAGGAGGACGCCAAAAGGATCATCGCCAACCTTGCCCACAAAGCCACTGGGCACACCCAGCCGTTGCAGGGCGACGGCGACATTGGCCGGCGCGCCACCAGGCGCACGGGTGAAGCCGGGCGATTCGGCCAGCGTGACGTTGCGTTCCGTGGCCACAAAGTCGATCAGCAGTTCGCCAATGCAGATCACTTCAGGCATAGGATACCCTTCCTGTGTGCGAGGGACTCAGGTCTGCGAGCCTGATCCCACCCTGCTCCAAAAATCAGCGGGAATGAGGTATGACTGGCGCATGTCACTCCCGCTCAAACGCTTTCATCGCCGTGGCGCAGGCGGTTCTGTAGCCCTGCCAGCGCGAAAGCATCCCCAGTGCGGTGGCAGCCGGATCACTGTTCCGGCGGGTCATTCGCATCCTGTTTTGTACGCTCCAGCGGCAGGCGGACGGTAAAGGTGCTGCCGCGCCCAACCTCGCTTTCGACCGTCAGCGTACCGCCATGTAGATCGACGATCTCGCGGGAGATGGTCAGGCCCAGCCCGGTCCCGCGGGCGACTTCCTCGCTGACGCGGAAAAACGGCTCAAAGATGTGCGGCAGCGCTTCCGCCGGGATGCCGATGCCGGTGTCCTGCACCCGGATGACGGCGGAGTCTTCCTCCCTGGCGACAGAGACTGTGATCGCCCCGCCCGCCGGGGTGTAGTTCATGGCGTTGACCACCAGATTGGTGATCACCTGGGTTATCCGTTTGGAATCGATGCTGGCGATCAGCGGCGCTTCCGGCAGGCGCGTGGTGAGTGTCAGACCCTGCTGGGCGGCGGTGGGCTGTTGCACATCGACTACCTTCTCAACCAGTGCCTGCAGGGCGACCGGCTGGCGCTCCAGGCGGATCGCCCCGCGATCGAAACGGGAGATATCCAGCAATTCCTCAACCAGGTCGCTCATCTGGTCAGCCACATAGTCCAGCACCTGCAGGTGGTCGTCCTTCTTGTGGGGCTGGCGACGCAGCAGGTACAGGCGCGTCTTGAGGTTGGCGATGGGCGTGCGCAGTTCATGGGAGGCGTTGGCGATAAAGCGATCCTTCTGGGCCTGCAGGGCGCGCTCCTGACTGACGTCGCGCACGACGGTGACGACCGATAGCGGCATGGATTCGACCGCACCGACCAGCGTGGCGGTCAGGCTGGCCTCAAACTCGCTCCCATTCTTGCGGCGCAACCGCACATCCCCGTGCCAGATGCCGCGCTGGCGGAGCGCCTGTATCACCCGCGCCAGCCACAGGCGGCGATCGTCGCGGCCCTCAAAGACCATCAGCGTATCGAGCAGGTGGTCAATGTGGCCGCGGACCTCCGCAGCCTGGTAACCCAGCATCTCGGTGAAGCGGTTGTTGACGTACAGGACGGTGCCGTTATCGCTGTAAACCACGCCTTCGCCCATTGCATCCAGAATGGCCTGTAGCTGGGCGCGTTCGTGTTCCAGCTCCATGGTACGGGCTTCTACCCGCGCCTGCAGGTCGGCAGCATGGCGGCGGATTTCATCGTAGAGCTGGGCGTTTTCGATGGCGATGGCGGCCTGATCGGCGAAGGCCTGCAGGCGTTCCACATGCTCGTCGGTAAAGAAACCGGCCTGGCTGCTGTCCAGGTTCAGGAAGCCGATCACCTGACCGTGAGTACGGATGGGCACCCCGGCGTAGGACTTGGCCCAGCGGTTGGCCGGCCAGTCCGCCCATTGCTCAGGCCCAACCTGGGTGAGATCGGCGATCCGGAATGGCTGGCCGGTCAGGAGCATATGGTGGAAGGAGGGCGTTTCCAGCGGTATACGCATGGCGGCGATCTCCGCTTCAAGGGCGGGATCGTAGCCACGCCAGTTATGGATGCGGACATGATCGCCTTCGATCAGGGCGAAGTTGGCCGCGTCATGCGGCACAACCCGCCCGACATTATCCAGAATGCGGTCAAGCACGGTCTCCGGGTCAAGGGAACTGGCCAGTGCCGCGGCGGTGTCACGCAGCGCTTCGGCCAGCGTGCGCTGCTCGTGCTCGGCTGCTTCTGTGCGTTTCAACTCGCTGATATCAGTGATCGAGATCAGGATACGCCCCCAGGTATTTTCGTAGCCGGGGGCGACGGAAAGATTGACAATGATGTACCGCTTCTGGCCGCGAATCATTTGCTGCGATTCAAACATCATCCGGTGCTGGCCATGCGCCAGGGCATTCAGTTCATACTTGAGGTTGCCCCAATCACTGGCCGGTAGAATGTTGCCCAGCGAGTCTAGCAAGGGCGCCTTGCTTTCCCGCCCGTACAGTTCCAGGGTTTGCCGGTTGACATCAACCACCCTGATGCCCTGAACACAGCGGGCCAGCACGTCCGGGTGAGCGTCGAAATAGGCGATGAAATCTTCCACCCCGTTCGCCTTCAACTGATCGATCAGGGGTTTGGCGCTGGAGTAATCTTCCTCCCACAGCGAGATCGGCACATCCTCGAACAGGCGCTTGTAGCGGGCCTCACTCTCCCGCAGCGCAATCTCGGCCTCCAGCCGATCGGTGACGTCCAGCATGGAGACGATCACCCGTGACCAGCTATCCTCATAGCCGGGGGCAATAGTCACCTGGACGCTGGCGTAGCGCTGGTTGCCCCGCACCGTCTGAACCATCATCTCGGCCTGCACGTGGTGCTGCCGCTCGGCCAGCGCCACCAGGAGCAAGCGGAAATCTTCGAACTGTTCCTCCTGTAGCGCCCGCTTGATATGCGCCCGCAGCCTATCAGGGTCGTCCGTCTCAAAGAGATCGAGCAGGGCGCGGTTAAGCGCCAGCAGCTGCAACTGCCTGGCGCAGGCGATCACTTCCCCGGGATAGTTGTAGAAGTACTCCCGGAAATCCGTCACGCCCGCTGCTCGGTAAGCTTCCAGGGCGGCCCGAACCCCGGAAAAATCGGCCTCTATCAGGGCAATGGGCAGGTCTTCAAACAGGCCGCGGTAGCGCTGCTCGCTTTCCCGCAGGGCCTGTTCGGCCTGCTTGCGCTCGGTGATGTCCTCATAGGTGCCCAGCACGCCGACGATGGTGCCGTCCGGGTCACGCAACGGCACCTTGTTGGTGGTCAGCCAGCCAATAGCGCCATCAGCGCGGGACTGTGGCTCCTCGATGCCAAACAGCGGTTCGCCGGTTTCGATTACGTGCTGATCGTCGCGGGTATAGACCTCCGCTTGCTCGCGCCAGATCATGTCGGCGTCGGTCTTGCCCACGATCTGCGCCGGCGATTCCAGGCCAGCGTCGCGGGCGAAAGCGATGTTGCAGCCCAGATAGCGCAGATTGCGGTCCTTCCAGAACACGCGGGTAGGGATGCTATCCAGGATAAGCTGGAGCATCCGGCGCGATTCCTGCAGTTCGCGCTGGGCCTGCTGGTGTTCGGTGATATCGTGGACGATGGCCCCGATCATGTAGCCTTTATCGGTTTTGACCGGGAACATCGAGGGAAGCACCTCGCGGATCGTGCCGTCGGGGCGCTGTAGCCGTATCGGGCCGCGAACGAAGGAGACATCGCCGTCGGCCAGCATCTGGCGTGTCAGGCCCTGCAGGCGTTCGCGCGTCTGGGGGGTGCGCATTGTCGCGGGCGTCAGCTCGTCCAGCACCTCCCAGATCGGGCGGCCCAGCACCTGCTCCCGGCTCAGGCCGGAGATGCGCTCCATGCCCGCGTTCCACTCGATCAGTCGGCCCTGCTCATCCACCAGGCGGATGCCGTCATGGGTATGCTCGACAATCGCGCGCGACTTCTGTTCGCTTTCGCCCAGGGCAACCTGGGCAGCGCGTTCCTCGGTGACATCGCGTACGGAAAGGAACAGCAGCGACTCGCTGACGAGATCGATCCGGTTGAGGCTGGCCGCAAGCACGGCGGTACGGCCATCGCGGCGACGGCAGCGCGTCTCAAAACGGGCGCTGCCGCCTTCTGCGACGGCGGCCAGATGGATGTCCAGCGCCGCCAGGTCAGCAGGCATCACCAGATCATGGATTAACCTGTCGGCCAGTTCCTCCGGCGGGTAACCGGTGATAGCGACAAAGGAGGCGTTCACTTCCCGGATGTGGCCGTCCAGGCTGAGGATGCAGAAGCCATCGCTGGCCATCTGCAGGATCATCTCATTGCGCAGGATTTGTTCCCAGAAAGCTTCTTCAAAAGCTTTCTGCTGGGTGTATTCCTCTACCTGCAGTAAGGTGTAAGGGAGGATTTTGCCCGCCTCGTCGCGGATGGGAGCGCAGATCAGGCGTACCCAGAAGGGGTGACCGTCACAGTGTAGGGCACGCAGTTCCAGGCGGATATGATCCCGGTGCGCTTCCCTGAGTTCGTGCAGCAGGAAGTTCAGCGTAGGCCGGTCATCAGCGTGGATCAGCGACTCCAGCGACTGCCCCGCCAGATCGTGAGCCGCACAACCGAGCAGCCTGCCCAGCGACGGGTTGGCGACGATCAGGCAACCATCAGTTCCCAGCAAGGCCAGGCCGTACGGCGCGCTCAGAAAAGCCCTCTGCACAACCGGCGGCAGATTTTCAGTGATGTCTTTCATGTTCTAAACCGATCGTCCGCCGTTCCGGACGGTCAGGCCGTTCAGGCACGCCGCAATCAGCGCTACCAGATACGGCAAATAGCCCGGCAGTTGCCGGGTATGGCGCTTTTGCCTGCTCGGCAGGTTTCATCGTGCTCTCGGCTTCCACGCTCTGTGGCCAGATACCTCCCGCTGCCTGTGTTCGGAACCGATCTGCCAAACCCTTCCGGGGTGCAGGCACGGGGAAATTGGCCCCTCTGTTTGTTTCCGCGCGTTCCTTCCCGGAGGACTAATTATAATGGTCTTATGGTTCCCCCAAAAACACAAGGAATTCGGGGGCGGCAGGCGCCACTCCAGGATGTTTTTCACCGGGCAGTGCTCATGCGCCGGGCGTTGTCAGCGGGATGTACTCGCCCTTCCACCAGCTAGGCGGCCACCACGCCGGCGCGACATTCGGCTCGTAGTAGCCGTAGTAGGTTTCCAGGATGCGACGCACGATCGGCGCGGCGACCTCCGAGCCTTCCCGCGAGTTCTCGACCACCACCACGATGGCGATCTCCGGTTCATCCGCGGGGGCAAAGGCGGCAAACCAGGCGTGGGGTGGCGTCGTGCCCGCGCCGGCCTGGGCTGTGCCGGTCTTGCCGCACACGCTGACCTGTGATTCGCCCAGGCTGCTGCCGGAGCCAAACACGTAATAGGCCGTGCCCAGCGTCGCGTTGGAGGTCACGCCGCACATGGCGTCATAGATGGCCTGCAGCACTTCCGGGCGCAGGTTGATGTTGCGCTCGACCGTTGGCTCAAACTCGTAGGTCGGAGTCTCCCCGATCAGACCGACATGGTGAACCAGCTGCGGGACGAGCAGATCGCCGCCGTTGGCGATGGCGGCGATCAGCCGCACCATCTGCAGGGGCGTCACCAGCATATCGCCCTGACCGATGGCGATGTTGACGGCATCGGAGCGCGTCCAGGTGCGGCCCAGGTTCTCCCGCACCCAGGTGGGGCTGGGAATCTGCCCGGCTGTTTCCGCCAGGTCGCGGATGCCCGTCGGCGCGCCGAAGCCCATCTTGAGCGCGTAGTTCGGCAGCAGGTTGGGGTCGCGGATGTCCATATCGGCCCCGGTCTGGTAGAAGTAGGGGTCGCAGGAGGCGGTCAACGCCTGGGGCAGTGTCAGTGTGCCGTGGCCGTCGGGCTTCCAGTCGTAACGGGTGTGGTCGCCGGAGGAGGCGCCGTTCCAGACACCGGTGCAGACATAGCGGTGGTCAAGGGTGTAGACGCCGCTGTCAGCAGCGGCGGCCATGGTCACGATCTTGAAGACCGAACCGGGCGGGTAAGCGCCCTGCGTGACGCGGTTGATCTGCGGCTGGCGCTCGTTATTCTGCATCTCGACCAGCCGCTGGCCGGCATCGGCGCGGGCGCGGTCAGGGTTGAACAGGTTGGGGTCAAACCAGGGGTAGCTGGCCAGAGCCAGAATCTCGCCGGTGTGCACATCCATGACCACGACTGCCGCGCCGCGCGCCACCGTTGCCCAGTTGGCGACGTTGTAGGCATCGCTCAGCACCTGCTGCACGATCAGTTGCAGGCGGGAATCGATGGTCACATACACGCTCTGGCTGGCTCCTGGCGCTACCGTCGCCAGGGTACGCAGCACGTCACCGGCTGGCGAGAGGATTTGCAGCTCGCCGCCGGCCTTGCCGCCCAGCACCTCGTCCCAGGCCCGCTCGATGCCGCTGATGCCGACGATCGCGTCTTCCGGCACACCCCGTGCCCGCAGCGCCGGGAGCATCTCCGGCGAAGGATAGCCCACATAGCCGATCACGTGGGGGGCCAGCCCGCCAGCCACATAGCGGCGGGTGGCGCGCTCCTCAAACGAGGCGTTGCAGTCTTTAACCAGCGTCTCGCTTTCCAGGGCGTAGGTTTCCGCGTCGATCTCCCCGACCAGCGTCACCCAGTTCGGGGCGCGGCTATCGAAGATGTTCTGCAGCTCGCGGTTGCTCAGGCGCAGGACACGGGTCAGTGTGGCTTTGCAATCCTCCAGGCGGGGGATATCCTGCTGCACAACCGTAACCGGAATGGCGACTCCGGTCTGGTTGACCAGCACGTTGCCGTCGCGGTCGTAGATGTTGGCCCGGACGGGCATCCGCTGGTTGAGCAAAATTGTGCCGCCGCCTGCCATCTCCGCGAAGATATCGCCAGTCGACCAGGCCACCCGCCAGCCTTCATCGGTTGCCACCAGACGCAACGTGCGCCCAGGGTCCTCAAAGGTGCCCAGGAAAGAGGTGGTGAACCGCATGTCGTAGCTGATGGCGACCGTGTTGCCCTGTTGCAGGCTGGATCGCAGGGTGTAGTCCAGCGACTGCAGGGTCATCTCCTCGGCCACATCATTGTAGATACGGGTGAAAACATCTTCCGGGTAGGCTTCCCGGCTGCGGAAGCTGATCAGGGAGTACATGGCAGCATAATCGGAACGCTTCCACGCCTCCAGGTACGTTGCGGCGATCGCCTCCGCCTCCTCCAGGGTCAGCAGGACAGGCGTCGGGAGGGCCTCCTCAGCGGCGGGCGCAACCGGTAGCGCGCCGCACGCCGTCAGTAGCAGGACGGCCAGCGCCAGCCAGACAATCGATGTTGCCCCTTTTGGCACGGTCGCACACTCTCCCAAGCACAAAAGGCACAGGTTACAGCATCCCTGCCGCATACCCATGCCCCCCGTCAGTCCGGGTATCTCCGGCGCGGTTCTCAGGCGCCGCTGTGGATCAACCAGCAGACGGGATTATAGCCACTGCCGGACGGGCTGTCGAATCCAGGTACAGGGGGGGGTACTGTATCCTTTTCGGTTGAAATTCGTGGAATGGTTTTCATGTTCCTGCAACAGAATGAAGTCGCGTGTCATTTTGAGAGAAAATACACATGCGATTTGGTGCGTAGATGGGCAACCTTCAACC
>JABLXG010000046.1 GCA_013178165.1 Anaerolineae bacterium | reverse complement strand
GTGACGCGAACGCGGGTCAGGTATCCGTCGCAGACACGACAAGAGCGTCATTGTCTTCTTCTTACTCCCCTGCTCTTGGCTTTCCCTCTCTTTCTAGCTTACTCCCTGTTCGATTATTGAAAAGCCCCAGCAGCCGCCGCCGAGCCTGGCGGTATTCCGTTTCATCCAGCGCCCCGCTTTCCAGCAGATCGTCAAGCGCCTTCAGGCGGTCAGCCAGTGGCCCGGTCACCTGATCGGGTTCCGGTGGGGAACTGTCCTGCCAGGCTGTCACCAGCTGGCGCAGTGTGGCGGCCATCGCCTCGTGCGCCTGTGGGTCGATGCGCGTCAGGCCGATGCACACAGCCCGGTCGCGGCAATGCAGGATCAGGCGGGCGAATTCAAAGAAGGTTGGCCGCGCCGTCTCCACACGCAGGATGACGCTGTAGGGGTATTCCTGTGTCTCAAAACGGTAGGTGAAGCTAAACAGCCCGCGCCGGACTTGCAGGCGCGGGAATTGCAGGATGCGCCGATCGGTGAACAGCAGCAGGCCGCTGACATCAGCATCCCAGAAGTAGAAGTGAATCGGCTCCGTGGGGGCCAGTGCTGCCAGCACCCTCCGGCGATGATCGGCACGGTGCTCCGGCGGCACAGCCCCCTCCGGGGCGTTGGCATAGACCACTTCCAGCGCGATCATATCCATGATCGGCCTTGCTCCTCGGCGACCAGGATGGAATGCCGGGCGTCTACGCCGCCCGGCTACCAGATCAAGCCGTACGCTTCTGTCAGTATACCGCTGCGTCGCCGGACTGACTACGGCAGTTCGAACGTACATTCACCCGCGGCGGCCTCGCAGGTGGCGACCTGATTCCCGCGGTAACGGACGGTGAACGTCCCGCTGGCCCACAGAAGCTGGTTGGGCCGGATGGTCGTCCAGGCATGGCGGATCTTGCAGCCCGGCGGTTTGGGTTGGGTTGGTGCGCCGAAGGCCCAGACCTCCAAGCAGTCGCCCGCCGGGAAGGTATCGATCGAAGCCGTGCTGGCACTGAGGTTCCATATGGTACTGCTCAGCGTCACTGCGCCGTTGACCAGTTCCAAACCGCGCAGGGAAAGCCGTTGCCCACTCTGGTTGAGCAGCGTCAGGCTGTCGGGCGTATAGACCAGCTGGATTGTCCGGGTGACACGGGCCGGGCGTCCACCCGCACCCCCCGCGGGGGCCGGCGCTGCCTCCAGGAAGAAGCCACAGGCCTGGGCCGGATTCTGGCAGTTGGCCAACAGCCGCCCGCGCTGGCTGAGGACAAACAGGCTGTTGCGCTGCCCCTGCAGACTGTCGTACCAGAAGGTCTGTTCCAGCGGAATGCGGATGATCACCAGCGGCCCGGAGCATAGCGCTGGCGGCGTGAAGGCCGCGTCTACTGCCAGCAAGGCAAAGCAGCTGTTCGGCGAGGCGTACTGCATACCCTGGAAAGCGCGGGAGAACTGCCAGATCACCGGTCGCCCACCCATCGGTAGGGCGAACAGACGAAAGTCATCCAGGTAGACCGGCGCGGTGGTCGTAGCGTGAAACACCAGCATCTCCGGACCGGCGGCCAGCACCTGCAGGTTGGCCCCGTTGATCGTCGCCGTCACCGGCAGAGTCTCTACCGCCGCCGGAGCTTCCGTAATCGCTGGCGCACCGGGCGCGGGGTAGCCCGGCAGGGCGATGATATCCCGCGTCACATCGACCGGTGTGGTGACCGTCTTACTGCCGTCGGTATATTCGACGTAGAGCAGCTGACCGCTGACCTCCGGCATAGGCAGCGTGGCGCTCCAGGGCTGCCAGCTGGTCAGCGGGGTGCGGTCGCTATCCAGCAGGCGCACGCCGGTGATTCGCACCAGCGCATTGCTGCCCTGCGCCCCCGCGTAGGTTTCGCGGGTCAGGTAGAGCGTCTGGCCGTCCGGGTGGATCAGCGCGGGCAGGACATCCGGGCGGCCACCCAGCACCGCCACAAAGACCGTCCCGTATTTGTACGGCAGGGCGGCAACGCCGATCTCGCGGTAGTTGGGGTTGGTCGCTGCGCGGCGGTGAATATCCGAGTTCTGCCACCAGGTGATGCCCGCCGGGACGCTGGCCGCGGCAACGGTGATTTCCTCCAGGCTGACACGAGCAGGGATGTTATAGTAGGGCCAGTCAAATTGTGGCCAGCGGGCGCGGTCACGGGGTTTTTCCCCCAGGATACCGTCATGAATATTAGCGGGGATATCCGGCTGGCTGAGCAGATAGTTGACCTGTAGCCAGGCCAGTGCTTCCAGGGTGGGATTGGGGCGGAAGGGCGCCAGACCCTCGTTCAGCCGCCACTGGTTCATCGCGGCCAGCATGTTGGCGGCAGTGGGTGGAATCCGGCTGCCCTGCGCGGCGGCGATCGGCGCGTCGATCAGGCTGCCCAGCAGGGCAAGGAACAACAGCAGGGGAAGGCAGCGTTGGCGAATCATGGGATGACCCCCGGTCTGTAATACACCATCTATTCACTTTTTACTTAGTTAGCATCATACGGATAATTATAGCCGGTTCGAACCACGCTGTACAGGCCAGAAAAAACCGGGAGGCCACAGGCCGCAGGGCGTTTACCGCCCCTCAAGTCGCCGGGCAAAGGTCTGCAGAGTAGCCGCCGTATGGTGAATCAGGGGCGCGCCATGGCCGAAGCACACCACCGCCGGAGTCAGGTTGGCCAGGCGGCTGATGGCGCGCCGGGCGGCGGCCATATCGCCGGTGAACGCGGCGAAGGGCAACCGCAGGCCGGGCGTGCGCATCATCGCATCCCCGCAGAACAGCACGCCGTGTTCCGGCGCCCAGTAGGCGGTGTGGCCGGGCGTGTGGCCAGGGGTCAGGATGGCCTGTAGCCCGCCGAGCGCTTCCGAGACGGTATCGCCATCCTCACAGATGCGGTCAACCGGCGTGGCTGGCGCAACGGTCTTCCCGCCGAGCCGCAACATCAGCCGATCCAGCGGGCCGAGTTGACCAGGGACAGGAGCGGGCAACGCCGCCCGGCCCTCCACATACGGCTGCTCGATAGTGGAGGCGATCACTTCCGCGCCGGTGAACGCCTTCAGGCGCGGCAGACCGCCGATGTGATCGAAGTGGGCGTGTGTGATCAGGATGCGCCGGACCTCCCCCGGCGCATGACCGGCAGCGGCCAGCTGGCGGAGGACGCGGTCGGCAGCCAGGGCCATGCCAGCGTCGATGATCGTCAGGCCGTCAGGGCCTTCGATCAGGTACACCCGTCCGACGAGCAAACCGCTGAAGGCATAGACGCCGGGGAGGAGGGGCTGCATGGCAGCGCGCCTTTCTGACAATTATTCTGGAGCCGGTTGCTCGCCCCGGCCATGGATCGGCGCATAGCGCAGGCCGATCTCGTACAGCGCCCATTGTAGCAGGCCGATGACGAGCAGGAACGGCGCGATGGTCTCCAGACCGGCACGCCCGGCCAGCACACCGGCCAGGCCCGGCAACAGGGCCACCCCCAGCCCTGCCGCCGCGATCTGGAAGCCGATGGCGTTGGCGGCGTGGGCCGCGCCGAAGCGGGCCGGCGTGATCGAGATCAGCGTCGGGAAGATCGCCGCCAGGGCGAAGCCGGTCAGCATCAGCCCGGTCAGGTTGATCGCTGCCGCGCCGCGCACGATCAGCAGCGCCGCGCCGATAGCCGCCCCGATCATGCTCCAGCGGAGCAGGCGCACCTCCCCCAGGCGGCCCACAATCAGCCCGCTCAGGATGCGCCCGGCGGTCAGACTGCCCCAGTACAGGCTGATCCACGTCCCGGCCACGGACGGCGTAATGCCCCGTCCTTCAGTGAAGAGCGTATACGTCCAGTTGCCGCCGGTGATCTCCATGCCGGTGTACAGGAAGAACGTGCCGATCGCCAGCCACACTGCCGGGATGGCCAGCGTAGCGCGGGCGGGCACCGCCCCCCCATGCGCCTCAGCGGAATCGCCATTGCCGGGGATTTGCCAGCGGTTGAAGACGCCCAGCACCAGCAGGGCGATCAATCCCTGCAGGGCGGCCACAATCAGGTAGCCGGTCTGCCAGTCCCGCCCGGAGGTCAGGATGGCGGTCATGATCAGTGGCCCGATTGTCGCCCCCACGCCAAAGCAGGCGTGCAGCCAGCTCATGCGCCCCGCGCTGTAGTTGGTGGCAATGTAGGTGTTGAAGCCGCTATCCACGCCCCCCGTGCCGATGCCGTTGACGAAATTGGCCAGCAACAGCAGCGCCCAGCCTGGCGCGCCAACATAGCCCAGCAGCCCCAGGGCGCGGATGGCTACCCCGCCGAGCAGGAAGGCGGCGATTCCCCACCGCCCGATCACCCGCCCGCTGAACGTGCTGGCCAGCATGTAGCCGATCGTGCCCGGCAGCAGCAGCAATCCGAAGGCATCCAGCGGCACGCTGAACGTCCGCTGAATCGATGGCCAGGCCACCCCCAGCAGGCCATCCGGCAGGCCCAGCACGATAAAGGCAGCGTAAGCGATGAGTAACGTAACCAGACCGGCTGATCTGGTGCGGGCAATCGCAGCGGACATGGAGCATACCTCTCAGGCAGGCGAACCAGTGGGTGCTTTCCCCCGTCTGCCAGCGGGGAACAGCGGGCATTGTAGCCGCTTCAGGTCAGGGCGGAAAGGGTGAAACGAATGGTCGTGCCCTGGCCCGGCGTGCTTTCCACCGCCAGCGTCCCGCCATGAGCCTCAATAATCCCCCTGGCCACGGCGAAGCCCAGCCCATGACCCTTGATCTCCCGCACAGCTTCGGCCTCGGCGCGCCAGAATGGTTCGCCCAGGTGGGCCAGTTCAGCGGCGCTCATGCCAATGCCCCGGTCGCTCACAGCGAAGGTGACGCCGCCGGAATCGCCACGCACGGTCACGGTGACCGTGCTCCCATTCGGTGAGTAATTTACGGCGTTTTCCACCAGGTACACCAGCGCCTGGGCCAGGCGCGGCGAATCGATGTTCAGCAGCGGCAGCCCTTCCGGCGCGTCGCATGTGAACGTCACGTTGCGCTCAGCAGCCAGGTCAGCAACACGCCGCTGCACCCCCAGCATGACATTGCCGACCGTCTCCGGCTGGCGATTCAGGTGCAGCCGCCCACCGCGCAACTTGATGTAGTCATTGATGTCGGCGATCAGACGCTCCAGGCGCAGGGCATTGACGCGGATGGTCTCGGCGAACTGCTGTTGCTGGTCCGGCAGCGCCCCCAGCATGCCCTTGGCCAGCATGTCGATGTAGCCCCGGATGCTGGTCAGGGGGATGCGCATCTCGTGCACAGCGGTGGAGATCAGTTCGGCGGTGCGCGCCCGTTCCTGCCGGGCGGCCTCGGCTGCCGCCTCCGGCCCGGCGGGGGTTTCCGCAGCGGCCAGCAGGGCCAGGACGGCGTCGATCTGTTCCGGCAGGTGGGCGGGGATCAGCGCGCCAGATCGGGCCTCCTCGCGCAGCGCCGCCAGCTGCACCCTGGCCTGTTCAAGAGGAGATTCGCTCATCGGTTCTGCTCCCATTTGGTCGCCGGGCAACCCGGCGCTCGTTCCGGCGGATCAGCCGCGGGGCTGCCATTCGCGTTCGGCGGGGATACCGCCGCCAATAGCCAGCGCGTCGCGGCGCACGGCGTCGGCCATATCTGTTGCATCGCGCCAGAAAGTGCTGATCTGGCTCTCATAGCAGGCGATGGCCGCGATCTTGGCCGCCAGGGCGTCATCATCCAGCAGGTGGAGGATCGGGGCCAGGTCAGGCGGCGGGTTGAAAGCCGCCAGCGCCGCTTCTACCGCGCCCTGGTTGAGGCTGTAGGGATATTCCTCGTAGTAGAAGACGTCCAGACCGGGGTTGGCGCGGGCCAGCCGCCGCCCCCAGTCGCGCACCAGGCGATGGTCGACATGGCCGCCCGCGCCCAGCGGGATGTGCAAGACGTCAGTCTGGGGGTAGAGCAGCGGTGTGGCGTCCAGCAGCAACGGGGCTGTGTCGACGGGGTGGATGGCCGCCCACAGCGATTCTTCAGAGGGGTAGAGCGCGACCGGCTCCCCGGCCGGCGTGTAGGTCACGCGGTAGACACAGTCGGGGATGGCAGCGTGGCGGGCCAGCGCGCCCAGCTGGCTCAGCGCCCGGATGTCCTCCCGCCGCCGGGTGTCAATCGGATCACCGATCGTGGCCCAGCGGGCATGCAGATCGGCCAGAATCGGCGACTGTGGCAACGGGCGGGGCGGTCGCCCGGCCATGATCGTGTGGACGGCCACCCGCTCCCCCGCCGCAACCAGGCGATGGATCAGCCCGCCGCAACTCAGGACGGCATCGTCCAGGTGGGGGGAAAGGAACAGGTGAAAGCGGGGGGCGGCGGTCACGGCTGGGCTGGCTCCTGGGTCGGCGGCGCGACCGGCAGGGTGAAGGTGAAGGTGCTGCCCTGGCCCGGCGTGCTCTCAATGGTCAATTCGCCGTGCATCAGGGCGATCAGGTTGCGCGTGATGGCAAAGCCCAGGCCAGTTCCCGGCTGGCTGAGGGCGTATTCGTTGCTGGCCCGCCAGAATTTGGTGCCCAGGCGGGCGATCTCTTCCGTGCTCAGGCCAATCCCGGTATCCTGCACAGCGAAGGCCACGCGATCGCCCTGCTGCCAGGCGCGCAACGTGATTGTCCCGCCATCCGGCGTGTACTTGCAGGCGTTGCTGAGCAGGTTGACCAGCACCTGGGTCAGGCGGGCGGGATCGGCCAGGGCGGGCGGCAGATCGGGCGCGAGTTCCTGCAGCAGGGTATGGCCGCGCTCGGCGACCGCGGCGCTGACCTCCTGGCAGGCCTGGGCCAGCGGGCCACGTGGATCGACCGCTCCCAGCTCCATGCGCAGGTTGCCGCTTTCGATGCGGCTGATGTCGCTCAGGTCGCTGACGAGGACCTTCATCCGTTGGACGTTGTTCTTGATGCGGGTGATGAATTCAGCCTGCTGCTCCGTGACCGGGCCGCCGATCCTGAGTAGGTCGGCGTAACCGGCAATGCTGGTCATGGGGACTTTCAGTTCGTGGGCAACAATGCTGACGAACTCGCTCTTGGCGCGGTCGGCGGCGCGCACTGCCTCGAACAGACGGGTATTCTCCAGGGCGACGGCGGCGCGGGCGGCCATGCGGGTCACCAGGTCACAGGCGTCGGCGCTGAAAGGTTGCGCGCCGGCCAGGATCAGCGCGCCGCCGGGCCGGTTCTCATGGTGGATGGGTACGACCAGCAGCACCAGCCCTTCCTCCACCGGGATGTGCGCGGCTTCTGTCCCGTTCAGGGCGGCGGTCAGCGCATCTTCGCCATCGAGGGGCAGGATGGCGCCTTCGGCGATACCCGGCGGTAACGGGCCATCCCCGGCGCAGGCGGCAATGCGCAGCACACCCGATCCTTCCGGCGCAGCCTCGACCAGGCCCAGGGCGCTGGCCGCCGCCCCGCTGACGCGCATGGCCCACTCCAGGGTGACGCCCATAACCTGCCCGGCGCCGATAGCTTCATTCAGGTCACGGTCCATGCGCCGTAACATGCTCAGTTCTTCCACGCGGGCCTGCAGGGCCTGGTCGGTCTCGCTGAACAGGCGGGCGTTATCGATGGCAACGGCGGCCTGCCCGGCGAAGGCGTCCAGCGCGGCCAGGTCCTGCGGCTTGAACAGCCCGGTCCGCGCCCGATTGTCGACGTAAACAACGCCGATCACCCGTCCGCGCACCCGCAGCGGCGTGGCCATGATGCTGCGCAGGGCGTGGGCGATCACGCTGGCCTGCCCGGCAAAGCGCGGATCTTCCTGGGCGTTGGTGGTCAGGACGGGCTGGCCGCTATCCACCACCTGGCGGGTCACCGTGCGGCTGACGCGGAAGTCGCCGCTGTCGAGAGTCTGCTGATCGATGTTGCGGGCCACGCGGGGGACCAGGTTGCCGTCGTCGTCGAGGAGCATCAGGAAACCGCGCTCGGCCCCGGTCAGCTTGATGATGGCATCCATCACCTCGTTGAGCACGATCTGCAGGTCAAGCGAGGAGCCGATCAGGCGGGTGACCTCGTACAGGGCGGCCAGTTTTTGCTGCTGGGTGGTATCCAGCCGTTCAGCGACGATCTCCTCCAACACCAGGCTGAGCGTTTCCAGCCGCTCAGCCAGGTAGACCGGATCGACGCGGTTCGCCCGCGCTTGGCTGAGCAGCAGGGTGACGGTCTGGCGGGCGCTGGCGATCGCCATGTCAAGCTGGCGACCGGTGCGGTAAGCGGGGGGTGGGGCGGGCGGTTCGGTCATGGCGCAACAGTCCGGGTGGCGCGGGGCAGCCGCGCCTGGTAATCATCACAGTAATCCTGCAGCGGGCACAGCGGGCATTTGGGATTGCGGGCGTGGCAGATCTGGCGGCCATGCCAGATCAGGTTGAGATGAAAGACCAGGTAATCCTCCGGTGGGACGATCTGCTCCATGATGGCATGGGCTTTTTCCGCGCTCACCTTCGGCCCGATGAAGCCGATGCGGCGGCTGAGGCGGTGGACGTGCGTATCGACCGGGAAGGCCGGCCGGCCGAAGGCAAAGAGCAGGATGATCGCCGCTGTCTTGGGGCCAATGCCGTTGAGGTTGGTCAGCCAGCGCCGGGCGTCTTCCAGCGGGAGATCCGCCAGGAAGTCAATGCTCAGTTCGCCGCGCTCTGCCGTGATCCGCTGCAGCACTTCCTGGATGCGCGGGGCCTTCTGGTTGGCCAGTCCGGCGGGGCGGATGGCGGCGATCACGTCATCAAGCGGCGCATCGCGGACGGCTTCCCAGCTGGGAAAGCGCGCTTTGAGCGCGTCAAAGGCTTTGTCGCGGTTGGTGTCGGATGTACTCTGGCTGAGGATGGTGCTGACCAGCTCATCCAGCGGGGAGAGGTGGGGCCGCCATTCCGGGACGCCGTACATCTCGCGCAGGAGTGCCGCCACCGGGCCGTACTTTTCCCGGCCACGGGCCAGCGCAGCGGGGGATTGAGGGTCAATCGGGGTTGCCATGTGGTCATTGTACTGCGCCGGGCGACCGGCGGCAAAGTGACCGGGGGCCGGATCGCCGGCGCCCGGAATGAATCGCAGCGTCGCACGCCTGTACGACGCTGCCCTGTGCTTTCCACTGGCGTCCCGGTAGCTCAGGACGGCGCTATTCGACGCTCAGGATGTGAGTCACCACTGTGGCGCCGGTCCCACCGATGTTCTGGGTCATGCCGATGGTAGCACCGGCGACCTGGTTCTTGCCGGCCTGGCCGCGCAACTGGGTGACCAGATCGACGATCTCATAGACCCCCGTCGCGCCGACGGGGTGACCGCGCGCCTTCAACCCGCCCATTGTGCTGATCGGCAGCCGCCCATCCAGGCCAATGCCCTGCTCATGGGCAAAGCGCACCCCTTCCCCGCGCGGGGCAAAGCCCCCCGCCTCCAGGCTCAGGGCGGCCATGATCGAAAAAGCGTCGTGCACCTCAAAGAGGTCGATATCCGCCGGGCTGAGACCAGCCTGATCGTAAGCGCGCCGGGCGCTCAGGCGGGCGGCGCTGAGAGCCAGCAGATCATGCCGATCGTCCAGATTCAGGCTGTCGGTGGCGCTGGCGCTGGCCCGCACACGCACGGGGATGACGCCCGGCAAATCGCGGGCGATCTCCAGCGGGGCCAGGATCACCGCCGCCGCGCCGTCGCAGATCGGGGAACTGTCGTACAGGTTGATCGGCGGCGCGATCATCGGCGCGTTGCGGTAGGTGTCCAGCGTGATCGGGCTGCGGAACATGGCGTTAGGGTTATTGACGGCGTTCTGGTGAGCGTTGAGACTGAAGATGCCGAAGTCGTCATGCGGTACCTCGTACTCGTACATATAACGCTGCATGACCAGGGCGTTAAGGGCTACAAAGGTCACGCCGTGAGCGACTTCATAGTCGGCGTCGGCGGCGGTAGCCAGGCCGGTGGTGACCTCGCTGCTGGTGGCTTCGGTCATCTTCTCCACGCCACAGACGGCCACCACATCGGCCAGGCCGCTGGCGACGGCCCGCACGCCAGCCATCATTGCGGCGCCGCCGGAGGCGCAGGCCGCCTCTACGGTGGCAGCTTCGATCCCACGCCAGCCAGCGTAATCGGCGATCAGGGCGCCCAGATGGGCCTGATCGTTGAGGCGGGCGGCCAGCATATTGCCCACATAAAGGGCCTGCGGTTGAAGGTCAGGGGCGCCGGTGTCAGCGACCGCCGCCTTGAGCGCCCGGACGGCCATCTGGCGCAGACTCAATTCCCACTGCTCGCCGATGGGCGTCTGGCCGATTCCAATGATACATACCTCGCGCATAAGCCAATCCTTGTCATCACAGCAGTCAACGGTCAGCCTGCTGCTGACCGGGTTATGGCCGGTTCATAGGCCATCACTTTAGCACAGGGGGACTCTCAGAAACTACCAGATTTGCCCGCCCGGCGAGCCGATCATCAGTCGGCCCCGGCCCGCGCCAGCTCAAAGGCGATCTCGGCGGCTGTCCAGTGGCGCGTGCCATCCAGCACGATCACATCCGGGCGGTCCAGCAGCCAGTCATCATGGCGCTGGCCCAGCTCCTGCAGATAGTCCAGCGTCACGCCGACCTCCTCAGCGCGGCTACGGACCTTCAGGCGGCGCAGGCACTCCTCAGCCGGGGTACGCAGGTACAGAATCAGGTCTGGCTGCGGGGCAGCAGGGGCCATTGCCTCCCAGAAGGCGCAGTAAAGCGCCCATTCGTGATCGTCCAGCGCGCCGGTGGCGTGCAGGCCGGGCGCAAAGGCGTAGCGGTCGGTGCCGATGCTGCGCTCGGCTACCGTGATGCGATCCGGCGGGCGGTTCGCCAGGGCCTGGATGCGCGTGGTGAAAGTGACGATCTGGAAGGTGAACGACCAGCGCGGCATATCCGCGTAAAAGCGCTCCAGCCAGTTGATGGCGAAGCCGTGCTGCCAGACAGGCACCGGCTCCGGGATGAAGTGAAAGCGTTCGCTGGCCCGCAGGGCCTCCCCCAGGGTGCTCTTGCCACTGGCGATATTGCCTTCAAGGTTGATCAGCATGGACGATCACTCCGTGTTGCTGCCGAACAGCGACCCCGATCCATCACTGGCAATCATACCATGCCCGTCCTCTACCGCACCGGGTTAGCGTATCCTGCTCAGGGCAGCGCCGCCTGCAACAGCCACAGGGCAACCATGCCCGCGCCGATCGCCAGCAATGTCCGGTGTGTGCGCCAGGCAATGAGCGCTGCCGCCAGCCCGGCCAGCAGCCGCAGATTCCCCGGTGAGATGTCCAGCGCGCCATCCGGCAGCAGCAGCGCCGGGAAGACAATCGCCGCCAGCGCTGCCGGGGGCACATAGCGCAGGGCGCGCGCGATCAGTTCCGGCAGCGGGCGCTGCCCCAGCAGGGCGATCACCGACAGGCGCGCGCTGTAGGTTACCGCAACCATGCCCAGGATGATCAGCCAGTCTTCCATGCGCGTTGCTCCCCGATGGCGCGGCGTTCCGCCAGCAGGCCGGCACTGATGCCAGCCAACACAGCCAGCACCAGCCCCAGGTTGAAAGGCAGGCCATGCATGGCGACGGCTGTTGTCCCCGCCACCAGCGCCGCCAGAGCCGCAGGCCGGTCTGTTAGCGTCGGGATCAACAGGGCGATGAAGGTAAGCGGCAGCGCAAAGTCCAGCGACCAGCTCTCCGGCACGGACGCGCCCAGCGCCACGCCCCCCAGTGTGCTGACCTGCCAGGCGATCCACAGCGTCAGGCCCGCGCCCAGAGTGTACCAGTGCTCATCCGTCCCGGCGGAGGGGGCCGGGTCCCGGCGGCGGTAATTGGTAATAGCCACGGCGTACGCCTCGTCGGTCAGCAGGAAGGCCAGCAGGAACTTCCAGGGGCGGGAAAGGTGGCGCACGTAAGGCGCGATTGAGGCGCTGTAGAGCATGTGGCGCAAATTGACGATCAGCGTGGTCAGCACGATGACCAGGCCCGGTGTCCCGGCGGCGAAGAGTTGCGCGGCGATGAACTGCGACGACCCGGCGAACACGATCAGCGACATGCCCAGCGTGGCAGCAGGCGAAAGGCCGGCTTCCAGCGCGGCCACGCCGTAGATCATGCCGAAGGGCACTACGCCCAGCAAGATGGGAATTTGCGCTTTACTTCCAGCCAGCAGGCGAGCAGTGGTCGCGGACATAAGGGTTTGGTGGACAGGAACGGGTAACAGGGCACCATTGTACCCGCCGGGCAGCCTGGCAAAAAGAGGCAGGGCGTGACGGCAAGCCGGGCTGCCGGGAGGCGAAGGAGCGTATGCCTGTCATTGCGAGAATGGCAGCCAGGCCACACGTCTGAGAAGCAGCTAGAAAGCCCAGATTCAGCCTGGCTGTATCAAACCCGCTTTGAACACCGACGGCGACCTCTCATTCCGGTCTTGCACACTCGCCGGACAGTCCTGGCAGTTGTCTCGTTCCGATCACTGTTCCAGCGGACGACGGCGCAGCGTCTCCGGCACCCAGCGGGCGAAGATCAGGGCCGCGCCCAGCCCGCCCACCGCCGCCACCAGCGCGGTCGCCGACAGCGTCAGCAGGTCGGCTACTGCCCCCGCCGCCAGTGGCCCGGTCATGGCGCCGACATCGCCGACCAGCCGCCACAGGCCCAGAAACTCCCCACGGGCGTGCTCCGGCGCCAGGTCAGCGCCGAGCGTCATCATCGTCCCGGAGCTTAGCCCGTTGCCCACACCGATCAGCAGCCCGGCTCCCAGTAACGCGGTGAAGCTGCCGGTCAGCGGGATCAGTGCCAGACCGATTCCCTGCAGGCCAAAGCTGGGCACAGTGGCAAAGCGGCGCCCCCAGCGATCCATGATCATCCCGGCAGGCATGAACAGCGACATATCCACCGCTGAGAGCGCGCTCATGATCAGCCCGATTTGCGCCACATCCAGCCCGATCACATCAGCGCCATAGAGGGGGATGATCGTGCGCCAGCTGGCCCGCGTCATCTGGGCCAGAATCTGCCCGATCCCCGCCCTGGCCAGCAGGTGGTGGTAGGTGCGCAGCAATTCCAACAGGGAAATGCCCGATCCACTGCCAGGGCGGTGTCCCTGCAGGGTCGGGTTCCCCTCCTGAGCGAAGCGCAGGACGGTCAGCACAGTTAATGCCACCAGGACGACATAGGCCAGGAAGGTCGACCGCAGCCCGAAGCGAGCGGCCAGGAACCCGCCGATCGATGGGCCGATAAACCAACCGATGCGGAATGTGCCGCCGAAGATGGCAATCGCCCGTCCGCGCTGGGCTGGGCTGATCATATCGGCCAGATAGGCGTGGCGGGAAACGGCGAAGAACGCCCAACCCACGCCGGACACAACGCGCAGCACCCCCACCAGCGCCACCGATTGCGCCCAGTACAGGGCCAGCGTCATCATGCCGTTGAGCGCCAGCCCCAGCAACATCAGCCGCTTCTTGCCCAGCCGACGCATCAACATCCCGGCGGGCACATCGCCGATCAACGTGCCGAACAGATCGGCAGCCACGATCACGCCGACCACGCCATAAGGCACGCCGAAGTCGGCGGCGTACAGCGGCAGGATCAGGTTCATGATGCCGGTGGTGATGGAGAAAAGCAGCGTTGGCGCGTAGACGGCCATGACCAGGGGATTGCGCAGCAGAGCATAGGCGCGACGGGCGACAGCAAGCATGACGGAAGAATCCTTTGGCGATTTCACCAGACGATACCCATAACCCGCGCCGATCATAGCCGTTGCGCGGCCAAAGAGACAATCAGGGGCCTGTCAGGAGGGCGGGGCGAGCCGGGAGGCTGTACTGTTGCCCGCCGCTCATTCCCTATTCTCTGTTATGCGCGTCACCCGATCGCTGACACCCTGTCTACATTCCCGCTCAGGGCGATTCTGAGGGCATCGCTTTGGTCATTCTCACCCCGCATACTTATTAAGAATGAACAAAAATATCACAATATCCTAAAAAAAACTTGTACACTTTGTGCTATCTAAAGCTTTGGGGGCCGATTATAATGCGACTATATCCGGTGGTTTATCGTTTGCACAGGATGAAACAGGAATCGACAAACTCATGGTAGCTGAACAATCGCCACAATACCGCACGGAGGCCCGGCTGGAATGGGCGCGAGCACGCCGTAAAGCCCGCATCCACCAGTTCCGGTTCACCCCGGCGTTTCCCGGCCAGCAGGCCGGTTTGCTTGATTTTAATGAGATCGAGGAACGGCTCAAGCTCCGCCATCCCCTCTACCGCGGCGTGCAGAACGTCCCGCTGGAGGCGATCGTGGGCAGCGTAGGTCGCTACAAGGACTTCACCAGCGCCTTCCTGCCCGCCGACGATGGCCTCAAGACGCGCTGGCAGAACATCGCCACAGTCTACCTGGACCCGACCAGCGGCGGCGTCCCGCCGGTGGAACTGTACAAGGTCGGCTCAGCGTACTTCGTCAAGGATGGTAATCATCGCGTCTCGGTCGCCCGCCAGCTTGGCCTGGAAGACATCGAGGCGTATGTCTGGGAGTATCCGGGGCCGCTCCCTGACCTGGACCCGGAGGCCGACCTGGACACGCTGATCAGCGCCGCCGAACGCCAGGAATTCCTGGAAAGGACGCAGCTGGATGACCTGCGTCCCGGCCATGGCATTGAACTGACCGCTCCCGGCGGCTACCCTGTCCTGCTGACCGAGATCGAGGCTTTCCAGCAGGCGCTCAGCCAGATCGACGGGCGGGACGTTCCCTGGCCTGAGGCCGTCGCCAGCTGGTACGACATGGTCTACGAAACCTCGATTCAGGCGATTGAGCGGGCAGGGGTGATGTCGCTGTTCCCCGGTCGCACCCGCGCTGACTTCTTTGTCTGGGTGCGCCAGCATCAGCGCCAGCTGGAGGAACGCTATGGCCGGCGCGTCAAACTGATCGAGGCGGCCCGCGATTTCAGCAAACGCAACCACCCCTGGCGGCCGGGCCGTTTACTGCGCGCTTTCCTTCGCTGGCTGCTTTCCTACTTCGTCTGATCCCCGGCTGCGCCACGTTCTCCCTGGCAGCTGCCAGAATCGGCTCGCCCCGCAAAATTGCTATAATGGAGTTGCCAGTGATCACTGGCCCGCACGGGATCGCCGGGGGAAAACAGCATGCCGGGTCAGATGGGTTCTGTATATTCCCTAGAAGCGCGCAACGAATTCGAGCAGGCCAACCGCAAGGCCTTCTGGAACCGCTTCCTGGCGCGCCTGCAGGGCCAGCAACCACCGGAGTTGCTGGACTTCAACGAGATCTCCCAGCATCTGGGCCTGCGGACGGCGATCTATCGCGGCGTACAGACTATCCCGCTCAACAAGATTGTCGGCAGCGTGGGCCGCTACAAGGATTTCACCGGCGCCTTCCTGCCAGTCAACACCGATATGCGCGAGCGCTGGCAGCGCGTGGCCGTCCTCTTCCTGGACCCAACCAGCGGTGGCGCGCCGCCGATCGAGGTCTACAAGGTAGGGGATGCCTACTTTGTCAAGGATGGTAATCACCGCGTTTCGGTGGCCAACCAGCTGAACATGGGCACCATCGAGGCGTATGTCTGGGAATTTCCGGCCCCGGTGGCCGGAGTCGATCCGGAGGCCGACATCGACACCCTGCTGCTGGAGGCCGAGCGCAAGGAGTTCCTGGAGCGGACGCAACTGGACAGGCTGCGGCCCGGCCACGATATCCGCCTGACCGCGCCCGGCGGCTATCTGGATATGCTCCAGCAGATCGCCGCCTACCAGGCCGCGCTCAGTAAGATCGACGGCGTGCCTGTCCCCTACGAAGAAGCGGTCACCGCCTGGTACGACATGATCTACGAGACGGTCGTCCAGTTCATCAAGCAGGAGGGCATCCTCAGGCTGTTCCCGGAACGTACGCCGGCGGACTTCTTCGTCTGGACGATGCAGCACCAGCGCGAGCTGCAGGAGCGTTATGGGCGGCGGTTGGCCGTGCGGGAGGTGGCCCGCCAGCTACCTCATCAGCTAAGGGGAGGAATCCTGGGTCGCCTGCGGCAGGCCGGGCGTGATCTGCTGTGGCGTGTCCTGGCGCGTTAGCGGCCTCCCGGCGGACAATAAGAACGCCGCCGGAGGTTCCGACGGCGACAGGGAGGCGGGAGCGGATGGGAGTCGAACCCACCGCGGACTGCTCAGCGCAGCCCGCCACCAGTTTTGAAGACTGGGGCATCCACCGGGACACATCCACCCCCACAGGCAAGCATACCCTGCCGGGGGTGCTTCGTCAACGACGCGCGGCAGGAGGAGCACGGCTGTTGCAAAGTTGTCAGGGAGGAGCCAGAAGCAGGTCAAGCGCCAGGTCGAGCCGAGCATTGAAGAAGCGGCGTGCTTGGGGAATGAAGTCGAACTTCAACAACCGGATGAGCCCCAGGGT
>JABLXG010000045.1 GCA_013178165.1 Anaerolineae bacterium | reverse complement strand
GGGGTACACCCGGTCCCATCTCGAACCCGGTCGTTAAGCCCGTCAGCACCGATGGTACTGCTCTGGTAGCGGAGTGGGAGAGTAGGCCAACGCCAACCCGCAGGAATGTTGTTTTTTCCCCTCAGGCCTTTCACCTGTTCATTTGCGCACAGGTTTACCCCATTTCAGCGGTTCACAATCGCTTTGCCGGTCAATTCTCACTGAAAAGAGCTGCGATCTTCCGGTATAATGAAGCGTCTGGCCGGATTGATATTTGCTGTTGGGAGCGACCATGGCGATCACCGTTGTAGGGCTTGGGTCCGGGCATGTTGACAGGTTGAGCCTGGGTGCCTGGCGGGCGATCGAGCAGGCGCAGATCGTCTTCTTGCGCATGCCGGATCATCCGGTTGTTGCCGCGTTGCCTGCTGGCCCGGAGTACCGCCCGTTGACCGGCGGCGAACACTCGACAGATGACGCCAGCTATGAACAGTGGTGCGCTGACATCCTGCAGGAAGGTGAGCGCCGGGAAGTGGTGTATGCATCGCCCGGCAGGTTAGCCAGTGACGGACCATTCCTTGAGCGACTTGGCGCGCGGGCGCTCGAACAGGGCGTCCCGTTGCAGTTGATCGACAGCGCGGGGTTTCTGGACGACCTGCTGGGGGCGCTACCTGCGCCTGCCACGGCAGGGATACAGATTCACCCGGCGGCGGGGCTGGCAGGGATGTACTACCCGCCGCTGAATCCCGCCGTTCCGGCGTTGATTACGGAGGTGAGCAGTGCCCCGCTGCTCAGCCAGATCAAGACACTGTTGCTGCGCCAGTATCCCCCCGAACACGAACTACTGCTGCTCCAGCCTGATGACTCCGGCCATCTTTTGACGTCGCCTGTTGCACTGGCCACGATTGATGACCGCCTCTCGCTATCGCCCCTGATGCATCTGTACCTTCCTGCCTGTGACCCCTATGGCAGCTTTGAAAGCCTTCAGGAGACGATGGCTCATCTGCGTTCCCCGCAAGGTTGCCCCTGGGACAGGGAGCAGGATCACCTGACGCTGCGCCCGTACCTGCTGGAAGAAGCCTACGAAGTGCTGGAAGCGCTGGACGCCGGGGATGTTGGCGCGCTGCGCGAAGAACTGGGCGACCTGTTGTTGCAGGTGGTTTTTCACGCCCAGGTGGCTATTGACCGGGACGAATTCCGGATGCCGGAAGTTATTGGCTACATCAACCGCAAACTGATCCACCGCCACCCGCACGTCTGGGGTGAGGTGAGCGTCAACGATAGCAGCGATGTAGCCCGCAACTGGGAGGCGATCAAGCGGCAGGAACGGCGGGATAACGGCAAGGCTCGCCAATCGCTGCTGGATGGCATCTCCAGAGCGCTCCCGGCGCTGGCTCAGGCGTATAACTACCAGGAGCGGGCCGCCCGCGTCGGTTTTGATTGGGAACAAATCGAGCCGGTGATCGACAAAATCCGCGAGGAGATCGATGAAATCCGCGCTGCGCCCGATCCTGAGCAACGCGCAGAGGAGATCGGCGACCTGCTGTTCGCCCTGGTCAACTGGATCCGCTGGATGGGCGTTGAGCCGGAGACAGCTCTGCGGGAAGCTAACCGGCGCTTTTACCGGCGGTTTCACTACATCGAGCAGGCAGCGGAACACGCCGGGCGTACCCTGAGCCAGATGTCTCTGGCGGAGATGGACGCCCTGTGGGAAGAGGCCAAGGCGCAGGGGTTATAGCCCGAATGTCTGACCGTCAGAATAAGCGTGGAGCAGGGCTGGGTGTATATCATAGGAGGCGAGCAACTGCTTCGTTGTGATGCTCTGGTGTCCTGCATCGATTTCCGGCTTCAGGCCCACCTTGACGCCTGGCTGAGTTCGGTGCTTGGCTATGGAACGTATGATCGTGTCGCGCTGGCCAGTGGGGTGAAGGAGCGCGAGGCTGTATTAGCCCAGGTGGCGCTGGCGGCACGCCTGCATGGCATCCGGCTGGTGCTCCTGCTGAATCACGAGGATTGTGGCGCTTATGGTGTGGAAGGTACGCTAGCGCGTCATCAGGCTGATCTGCGGGCTATCCAGCGCCGTATTCAGGCAGAGCTTCCAGACCTGACGGTGGTACTTGGCTATATGCAGCTGGACGGCGCCTTTGTTCATATCCCAGTGGAAGCGGGCGCCCCGGTGCAGTCCCTCGCGGCGGTGGTGAGGGGGGTGCTGCGTGGCCCGGAATCCTGATTGTGGGAACCAGTCCGTGCGTAGCACCCTGTAAAATCGGTGGAGAACGGTGTAGAATGGCAGGGTCTGGGACATCAAAAAAGGCTCGCTAATGCGAGCCTTTGTGTCGGGGCGGGCGGATTTGAACCGCCGACCTCACCGACCCGAACGGTGCGCGCTAGCCAAGCTGCGCTACGCCCCGAGAACGGCCTAAGTGTACCTGACAAAGCGCCCGCTGGCAAGGGCAAGTTTCTCCAACGATGATGGGAGAAGACCGTGAGACAGTCTCAACCACCAACTACGCCCAACCTGAGTACCTGGTTGCGCCAGGCGACCTCGGCCCTTACCGAGCGGATCGGTCGCAGCCTGGCGGCGCACAAGGTACATCCTGATCTGCTGACGCTGATCGGACTGGGGATCACCCTGATTGCTGCCGGATTGCTGGCCAGCGGTGAGTTTGTGACGGCGGCGGTGCTGCTGGTCATCAGCCTGCCCATGGACGCGCTGGATGGCGCAGTTGCGCGGGCGCTGGGACGCACCAACCCGTTTGGCGGCGTACTCGATTCGACGGTGGATCGGCTGGCGGATATGGCGTTGTTGCTGTCGCTGGCGTATTACCTGGCGGTAACCGGTCGCTTTGGGGAGATGACGCTGGCTTACGCAGCGCTGGTGGGCAGCACGATGGTGAGCTACATCCGGGCGCGGGCTGGCGCCGCGGACCTGCCCTGCGCCGGCGGGATGTTCTCCCGCTTTGAGCGTCTGGCGGTGCTGCTGCTGATGCTGTTCACGGGCTGGGTGCTGCCCGGCCTGATCGTGCTGGCGGTTGGTTCCGGCCTAACCGCACTTCATCGCTTGTGGTCTGTGGCGCAATTTGCGCGGCTCGCGCAGGTTGCCGGGAACGATAAAGGTGCTTGAGCGCTATGTCTGTTGATTCTTACGGTATTCATCTTGGCCCGCTCTACCTTCGCTATTACGGGATGCTGATCGTGGGTGGGCTGTTGCTTGCCGCCAGCCTGGCTGCCTGGATGGCCAGGAAGGATCGCCGCGATCCGGATCATGTCTGGAGCGGCCTGACCTGGGCGCTGATCCCCGGCATCATCGGGGCGCGGCTGTGGTTTATCTTCTTTCCATCCAAAGAGATGGTGGAGCGCGGCTTCACGCCGGAGTGGTTCCTGACCCATCCCCTTGACCTGACTAACGGGCCGCTGGCGATCTGGAGCGGTGGACTGGGCATTTTTGGCGCGGTGATCGGCGGCATCCTGGGCATCCTGCTTTATGCGCGGCGTCACCGCCTCAACCTGGCAGAGTGGCTGGACATCGGCGCGATTGTGCTGCCGCTGGGGCAGGCTATCGGTCGCTGGGGCAATTACGTCAACCAGGAGTTGTGGGGCCTCCCAACCACGCTGCCCTGGGGCATCACCATCGAACGCTTCGCCCGCATTGGCGAATACCGTGACATGGTGACTTATCCGCTGGAAACCCGTTTTCATCCCATCTTTCTCTACGAGTCGTTGTGGAATGCGCTGACGGTGGTGGTACTGCTCTACCTGTGGCTCAACCATCGCAAGCACTTTCGCAAGGGCGACTTTCTGCTACTCTACCTGATCTCTTACGGCGTGATCCGCTTCTTGCTGGAATTCCTGCGCGTCGATGTGACGCTGGTCGGATCGGTGAATGTGTCTCAGGTCGTCGCTCTGGGAGGTGTCGCCCTGGCTGTGCTTGTGCTTCTATGGCGGCGGCGCTGGCCGGCTGCCGGGCGCTACGAGACGATCCCCGGTGAGGAAACTTTCGGCCCGGCCGATCGCTAGGGAAGCAGGTCGGTAGTGCCAAAAGGCCATAGTCCTGGCGCTGTTCCGTGCACTACAATGAACAGTGGTGCAGGTGGACAGGGCGGTACATGACCATGGTTGAGCACAGGGTAATGCTTGAAGCCGAGGAGCTGACCAAGGATTTTGGCAGCTTCCGGGCGGTGGATCGCGTGACGCTGCAGGTGGAAGCGGGCAGTGTCCTGGCGCTGTTAGGGCCAAATGGCGCAGGCAAGACCACCACTGTACGTATGTTAACCTCGATCCTCAAGCCGACCTCAGGTTGGGCCAGGATCGCTGGTTATGACGTCGTCAGCCAGCCGGAGGAAGTGCGCTTCAGGGTGGGCGTGTTGACCGAGCAACACGGTCTCTACGAGCGCATGAAGGCCCTGGAGTACCTGGATTTCTTCGCCCGGTTGTACCATCTGGATGACCGTACCCGCCGGGAACGGCCTCGCCTGCTGATGCAGCGCTTTGGGCTGGAAGATGCACTTGACCGCCGGCTGGGTGAGTTCTCCAAAGGGATGAAGCAGAAGCTGGCTCTGGTCCGGGCTATGTTGCATGATCCGCCCGTCCTGCTGCTGGACGAGCCGACCAGCGCCATGGACCCCCAGAGCGCCAAGCTGGTACGGGACGCCATCCTGGAACTGCGACGCGACGCCCGCACGTTCATCGTCACCACCCATAACCTGACCGAAGCGCAGCTCCTGGCTGACCGGATCGCCATTATCCGCCAGGGGCGGATCATCGCCCTCGGTACTTTTGAACAGCTTTCCCGCGCTTTCGCTGGTGTCCCATTGATGGAGCTACGGGTGCGCGGGTCGCTGAATGGCATTGCTGCGGAGTTGAGCGGCCTGGTGCAGGTGGTTGAGTGTGGCGAAAACTGGCTCCGCTACCGGGCTGAAGAGCCGGAGCGCACCAACCCGCAGATTATCCGCCGCCTGACCGGCCTCGGTGTGGAGGTGGTGACGCTCAGCCCGCTGCAGGATACGCTGGAAACGATCTACCTGCGGATTGTCGAAGAAGACGAAAAGGGCCACCGCGATGACGGCAACGATTTCACCCCGTAAAGCGTCAAGCCCGATGGGCCGGTGGGATCACTGGCGGCTAACCCTGAGCAACGCCCTGATCGTCACCCGCCGCGAGTTGCTGGATAGCTTCCGTGACTGGCGGATCATGGCCCCGATCTTCATCCTGACCCTGGGCTTCCCGGCGCTTTCCCAGTTTGGCGCCAATTTGATGCTGAACTTCGTGACTCAGTACGGCGCGGAACTGATCGGCGAACGGACGATTCCCTTCCTGCTGATGATCGTGGGATTCTTCCCGATCTCGCTTTCGCTGGTGATCGCGCTGGAAACCTTTGTCGGCGAAAAGGAACGGCGCAGCCTGGAGCCGCTGCTGGCTACCCCCCTGACCAATCTGGAGCTGTACATCGGCAAAACGCTGGCGGCGATGCTCCCGCCGTTGCTGGCCAGCTATACCGGCATGGCGATCTACCTGGGCAGCCTGCTGTTGGGCGAACTGGCCTGGCGTCCACAGCCGATGCTGATCGTCCAGATCGTCCTGTTGACCACGGCTCAGGCGTTGCTGATGGTCACCGGGGCGGTCGTGGTCTCCAGCCAGACAACGTCCACCCGTGCCGCCAACCTGCTGGCCAGCTTCATCATCGTGCCGGTTTCCCTGTTGATCATCCTGGAAAGCATCATCATGTTCGGCGCGCCGGACGCCGACTCGCCGCGCGGCATCTTTGCCCTGTGGGTGATTCTGGCGGGTTTGCTGCTGGGCACGGTGCTATTCATGCGGATCGGCACGCGCATGTTCAACCGTGAGGAGTTGCTTTCCACCGCCCTGGATGCGATCAACCTGCGCTGGATCGTGCGCACATTCTGGTGTTATTTTCGAGGGGGGCGGGATGGCGGTCTGCTGGCCTGGTATCGTGGGACGGTCTTCCCAGCGGTGCGCCGCCTGCGCGGGGCCGCACTGGTTGTCCTGATCGCTGCGGCGGGGACTTTTGTGGCTGGCTGGGGGATCGGAACGTACTCCACGCTGCGCCTTCCGCCGGAAACTGCCGCCTCACGGGAAGCGCTGGCGGCTAACTTCAGCATGTGGTACGAACTGGGGGCGCAGCCGGGGACAATACTGCTGGCGGTGTGGCAGAATAGTCGTGTGTTGCTGGCGGCGACATTGCTGGCGGTGGTGAGTTTCGGGGTGATGGCAGTGGTGCTGGCCATCGCGCCGTTTGGCATCCTGGGCTGGGTTGCCGCCCAGTTTGGAGCGCTGGGGCTGGACCCGGCGATATTTCTGGCGGCGGTGGCTCCCCACAGTCTGGTGGAAATCCCGGCCATTTTGCTGGCGACGGCGGCGGCATTGCGCATGGGTGCCTGCATTACTGATCGCCCGCCAGCGGGGCGCAGCATCGGCGAACACTGGCTGGCGGCCATGGCGGACACGGCAGTAGTCGGGATCGGCCTTGTGCTGCCACTGCTGGTCATGGCGGCTGCTCTGGAGGTCTATGTTACGCCGGCAGCGGTGCGTTTGCTGCTGGGCGGATAGGCGCCTGGCTACTCCGGCGGGCGCTCAGCGGACAGGATCATCCGTGTGCGGGGCGTATAGTAGACGCTGTATGTTGCCCCTGGCTGGAAGGCAGCTAACTGCTCCGGGCTGATTGCAAACTCCAGATTCTCGATCCGGATACGGGGGCGGTCCGTCCGGCCCGGTGCACTGACAGACCATACTGGCCCGTAGATGCTGGCGGCGACATTGCCTGTCCGGTCGCGGTACCAGCGGCGGCGTTCCGAATCGGCTACCCAGTAGCCCAGCATGGGTAACCCCACCAGCAGGAACACAGACAACCCCACCATAGGCATGTTTCCTGCGATGGCAAAGGCGGACAGGGCCAGGGCGGGCACGATCGCCATGCCCACCGTGAAGAGCAGCACGATGGCGCTGGCCCGGTTTTCCCGGCGGTGCAGGGCTTCCAGTTGCCGCTGGCTCAGACGGCCAGTGCGGTTGGCGGCCAAATCCTCCGCTGTGAAGGCAAAAGCGCCGGCCAGGCGATCGATTTCGTTGCTATCGCGCTGCTCATCCATGCTGTCATCCTTCCGCCGGTAATGTCGCTGACGGCGTCGCTGATGGCGTCGCTGATGGCGTCGCTGATGGCGTCGCTGAAGATTATGGGCCGTCCGGCGCGATCCCGCGAATCTCGCCAACGATCTCCTCGCTGCGGGCAAAAAAAACCCTTACACTGGAATTAAGAGATGTGGTGAGAAGCATCCGCTATGGAGACAGGGAGGAGCCAGATGAACGCGCCGCCGATCTACATTGTATCTGGCGGGGAAGGCATCAGCGGCGAGCAGATCGTGCGCACGGCGCTGGCGCAATTTGGGTCTGACGACATCCCGGTGATCATTGTGCCGCGTGTGCGGGAGCTGGCACAGGTCGAAGCAGCCGTCCAGGAGGCAGGTCGCACCAACGGTACGATCGTCCATACGCTGGTTGACGCCTGCCTGCGCCAGGCCTTGATCCAGCGCGCCCATCAGGAAAACGTGCCCGCTCTTGATCTGATGGGCGGGTTGCTCTCCCACCTGACTCATCTGCTAGGCAGAGAGCCGCTCGGCCAGCCAGGGCTGTACCGCCAGATCCGCGAGAATTACTTTGAGCGCATCGAAGCCATCGAGTTCACCGTTTCGCATGACGATGGGCGCAAGCCGCACGAGCTTGACCAGGCCGAGATTGTCCTGATCGGTGTCTCCCGCGTGGGCAAGACACCGCTAAGCATCTACCTCTCGGTACAAGGGTGGAAGACGGCCAATGTCCCCATTGTGCCTGGCGTCGACCCGCCAGCGGAGCTATTCCAGATCGATCCGCATCGTGTGATCGGGCTGACCATTGACCCCGACCAGCTCGTCGCCCATCGCCGCTGGCGACAGCGGCGGCTCCGGGCGGGTGGCGGCGGCGACTACGTTCAGCCGGAGGCGCTCAAGGAGCAGGTTGAGGGCGCTCTTCGCCTGTTCCGCGAGCATGGCTTTGCCATCCTGGATATCACCGACAAGCCAATCGAGGAGAGTGCGGCAGAGGTGATCGCCCTGATCACGCGTTACTTCAAACCCTGAACAGCCACCCCTGGCTGCAGCCTCGGAACCTTCCGCCTGGGCGTGCGTATAGTAAAGTGATAGCTACTATGGGCGAAGGGAGAAAATCACCTATGGCGACCAGAGGTCGGGATACGAATGTGGGCGCGCTCATTCTCATTGCGCTGGGCGTCATCCTGCTGCTTGGCCAGTTCGGGATGCAGTTGAGCTTCAACTGGTGGGCGATCTTCATCGCGCTGCCGGGTCTGGCTATGTTGCGTAACGTCTACAACGTCTACACCGCCAATACCCGGCTGAACAACAATGACCTGATACAGGGTGGGCTGGGCCTGTTCCTGGTCGTTCTGGCGCTGGCCTTCCTGTTCAATGTCGAACTGGACTGGCTGTTCAAGCTGTGGCCGCTGGCGCTGGTTGCCATCGGCCTGGCGATGATCTTTGGCCGCCGCGAAAGCTGATCGCTGCCCGGCCTTAAGACCTGCCGATCGCCCTGGCGGACCCGCCGGGGCGATTTTTTGTCCGGGCTGCTGGCAGCAGGAGGGGATTAGCCCACTGGGGCGTGCAGGGCGACCGCCGCCTGGCCCAGGCTGAGGCCGCCGTCGTTGGCCGGGACCTGACGATGGGAGAGCACGGCGAAGCCGCGCCGTCGCAGCGACTCACGCATCAGCCGCAGAAAGAGCCGGTTCTGGAAAACGCCGCCGGAAAGGACTGCTGTCTCCAGTCCGGTGCGGGCGCGCGCCTGCTCCGCTGCCGCCGCGAACATCTCGGCCAGCGTCAGGTGGAATGTGGCAGCGATCTCGCCAATCGGGCGGCCAGCGTTCACGTCGCTTGCCACCGACGTCAGCAGCCCGCCAACGCGGATGACACCGTCATCCAGTGTGAAGGCGTAGGGGGTGATACGGGCCAGGTCAACACCACGGGCGGCCAGTTCCAGCGCGATGGCCGCCTGCGCCTCGAACGTGGTCACCGGGCACAGGCCCAGCAGCGCCGAGATGGCGTCGAACAGGCGGCCGGCGCTGGAAGTCAACGGGCTGTTCAGGCGACGGCTGACCTGTTGGATAACGATCGTCTGTTCCTGTGGGTTTAGGTGGGATAGAGTGGGTAAATGCGGGATATCTCCACCGGTTTCCCACAGGTACCCCCAGGCGATGCGGTACGGGCGGCGGATGGCCGCTTCGCCGCCCGGCAGCGGCAGGTATTCCAAATGAGCCAGGCGCTCGTAACCTCGCAGGTCAGCCGCCAGCACCTCGCCACCCCAGATTGCGCCGTCTGGCCCATAGCCGGTGCCGTCCAGCGCCAGGCCGATCACCGGATCATCCCGCCCGTGTTCGGCCAGGCAGGCGGCGATATGGGCGTGGTGATGTTGGACCTCCACGCGGGGTACATCCCAGGCGGCGGCCAGTTCGCGGGCCAGGCGGGTGGTCAGGTAGCCGGGATGCAGGTCATGGGCGATGACCTCCGGCTGCACCTTGAAGATGCGGCGCAGGTGATCCAGCGCTTCGCGGAAGTAGGCCAGCGCCTCCAGCGAATCCATCTCGCCAATGTGCTGGCTGAGGAAGGCATCCTGCCCGCGCAGCAGGCATAGTGTGTTCTTCATCTCCGCGCCGGTGGCCAGAATCTGGTGCGTGGCGGGCCAGGGCAGGCGGATGGGGTAGGGCGCATCGCCGCGGGAGCGACGCAGTGGTTGCAGCGCAGCGTCGCCTTCCCCGGCGAAGCGATCGACCCACCACACGGCGTCATCGCAGCGCATGTGAATCGGGCGGTTATGCAGCAGAAAGGCATCGGCGATGGGGGCCAGCTTCTCCAGCGCTTCATCATCGTCCTTGATCACCGGCATGTCGCTCAGGTTGCCGCTGGTCATCACCAGCGGGATACCCGCATCGCGCAGCAGGAGATGGTGCAGGGGGGTATAGGGCAGCATCACGCCCAGCATAGGATTATCTGGCGCAATGTTCGGGGCGATGTCCGAGTCTGGCCGGGTGTAGAGCAACACGATCGGCGCGCTGACAGCAGTCAGCAGCGCGGTTTCATCCGCATTGACCACGCAGCGGCGGTGCACCGCCTCCAGCGATTCCATCATCACGGCGAAGGGTTTGTCCGGGCGGGCTTTACGCTGGCGCAGGCGGGCTACAGTCTCCGTGTTGGTCGCGTCGCAGGCCAGGTGATAGCCGCCCAGCCCCTTGATCGCCACGATGTACCCGGCCCGCAGTAACGCTGCTGCACGGGCGATATCATCCGGACAGTCGGTGAACAGGTTGGCAGGCACAGCCGTCGGGATAATCAACTGCAGACGCGGTCCACAGACCGGGCAGGCGTTTGGCTGGGCGTGAAAGCGTCGATTCAAGGGATCGTCGTATTCCGCCTGGCACTCCGGGCACATGGCGAAGGCGCGCATGGTGGTCATCGGGCGGTCGTAGGGCATGGCTTCGATGATGGTATAGCGTGGCCCGCAATTGGTGCAGTTGGTGAACGGGTAGCGGTAGCGCCGGTCGGCAGGGTTGAGGATTTCCGCCAGGCAGTCGGGGCAGGTGGCCACGTCCGGCGCGATCAGCGATGCGCCGGGGTCGGCGGTGCTATGGCGGATGGTAAAGGCTGTCAGCGGCTCGCCATCACGGGGGAGCGGCGCCGCGGTTACCCGATCGATGCGGGCCAGGGGCGGCGCTTCAGCCGTGATTGCCCGCTGGAAGGACTCCAGGGCGGCGGGCGGGCCTTCTACAGTGATGTCTACGCCAGATGACGAGTTGAGCACCCAGCCGGTCAGACCGTGCCGTACTGCCAGACCATAAATGAAAGGCCGGAAACCTACGCCCTGTACCACGCCATCAACGTGGATATGTCGCCGCTCTACCGTGCTGGCTGCCATGATCATCTGTTTCTGCTGTGTATTACGCCGGACCATAGAATAACGATCCTGCCCGGCTCGCTGCAAGTGCCGAAAATCGCGTTGGGGAAGGGATGAATCAGTGCTATTTGTCACTACCGCCCGGCCAGGTTTGATTTATACATAATGGGTAAGATTTGGCTGCCGATGTTGTGCCGAAAAGAGGCTAAGCGTGTGCCTGGGAATCCCCGGTAAGGTGGTTGAGATTTACGAGCGCGATGGGCTGCCGATGGGCAAGGTGGACTTTGGCGGCGGCGTGATCCGGGAGGCCTGCCTGGCCTATGTCCCGGAGCTGCAGATCGGCGATTACACATTGATTCATGTCGGCTTCGCCATCAGCAGGGTCGATGAGGAAGAAGCGCAGAAGACGCTGGCCATGCTGGCCGAACTGGATATGCTGGCCGGTGAACTGCCAGACCAGCCCGGAGATGGCGAGAGCTGATGAAGTACCTGACTGAGTACCGCGATGGCGAGTTGACCCGCAAGCTGCTGGCCGAGATCCGTGCTACCGTCACGCGTCCCTGGCGGATCATGGAGGTCTGCGGCGGGCAGACGCACTCGATCATGAAGAGCGGCCTGGATCAACTGTTGCCGCCGGAGATCGAGCTGGTGCATGGCCCCGGTTGCCCGGTGTGCGTCACGCCGGTGGAGCTGATCGACCGCGCCGTCGCCCTTGCCTCCCGCCCGGATGTGATCTTCACCTCCTACGGGGATATGCTGCGCGTGCCCGGCTCCAGCCGCGACCTGTTCAGCGTCAAAGCGGCGGGCGGAGACGTGCGGATCGTCTATTCGCCGCTGGACGCGCTCAAGATCGCCCGCGACAATCCGGATAAAACCGTCGTCTTCTTCGCCATTGGCTTTGAGACTACGGCGCCCGCTAACGCCATGGCAGTCTTACAGGCTAGAGCGCAGGACCTCCAGAACTTTGCCGTGCTCGTCTCGCATGTCACTGTGCCGCCGGTCATCGCCGGGCTGATGGAGGAAGCCGAGGTACAGGTGGATGGCTTCCTGGCTGCCGGGCATGTCTGCGCGGTAATGGGCTACTGGGAATATCCGCCGCTGGCGGAGAAATACCGTGTTCCCATCGTGGTGACCGGTTTTGAGCCGGTCGACCTGGCACGGGGTATCCTCAAACTGGTGCAGCTGCTGGAAGCGGGGCAGGCCGAGGTCGCCAACGCCTACGAGCGCTCGGTGACGCTGGAGGGCAACCGGCCCGCGCAAGCGGTCATCGAGCAGGTATTCGAACGGTGTGACCGCAAATGGCGCGGCATCGGCATGATCCCCATGAGTGGCTACCGGCTGCGTGAGGCGTTCGCGCGCTACGATGCTGAGCGGCGCTTCCCTGAAGTCGGCCAGATCGCTGCTGAAGAGTCGTCCCTGTGCATCAGCGGCCTGGTCCTGCAGGGACGCCGGAAACCGTTTGAGTGCCCGGCCTTTGGCCGCCAGTGTACCCCGCAGACTCCGCTGGGGGCGACAATGGTCTCCTCAGAGGGGGCATGCGCGGCTTACTACCGCTACGGGCGCCATCGCGAGGTCCAGGCCATTCAACAGGATTGACCCGCCAACTAACCGGATGGAGAACATGACAGACAAACCCACCCTCAGTGGCTGGACATGCCCGCTGCCCCTGCGCAACTACCCGACCATTGTCATGGGGCACGGCAGCGGTGGCCGGATGATGAGCGACCTGATTCACAACCTGTTTGAGCCGTTGCTGGGCAACGATCTGCTGGCCCAGATGGGCGATTCGACTGTGCTGGAGCTACCGCCGGGCGGCGATGGCGCACCCTGCCGCCTGGCTTTCACCACCGACTCGTTCGTGATCAGCCCGCTGATCTTTCCCGGCGGTGACATTGGCGAACTGGCCGTCTATGGCACGGTCAACGATCTGGCGATGAGTGGCGCCCGGCCACTATACCTGAGCGCAGGCTTCATCCTGGAGGAGGGGCTGCCCCTGGGGACGCTGGGCCAGATTGTCACCTCGTTCGGCGAAGCCTGCCGGGCGGCGGGCGTGCAACTGGTGGCCGGCGATACGAAAGTGGTCGACAAAGGGCATGGCGATGGCCTGTTCATCAATACCTCCGGGATCGGGCTGATCCCACCCGGCGTGAACATCGCCCCCGGCAACGCCCGTCCCGGCGATGCTGTGCTGGTCAGCGGGACGATGGGCGATCACGGGATCACGATCATGTCTGTACGGGAAGGGCTGGACTTCTTTGCGCCGGTGGAGAGCGATACTGCGCCGCTCAACGGCCTGGTGGAGGCGATGCTGGCGGTCACGCGGGAAATTCACTGCCTGCGCGACGCCACCCGTGGCGGGCTGGGCGCCGTCCTGAACGAGCTGGCGGCGGCTTCAAGCGTTGGCATCGTCTTTGAGGAGTCGCGCGTGCCGGTCAGGCCGACGGTGCAGGCTGCCTGTGAGATGCTGGGCCTGGATCCGCTTTATGTGGCTAACGAGGGGAAACTGGTCGCTATCGTCCCGGAGCTGCAGGCGGAGGCCGTGCTGGAGGCAATGCGCACCCATCCCTACGGCAGGGATGCCGCCCGCATCGGGACGGTCACGGCGGAACATCCCGGCCTGGTGGTGGCGAAGACAGGCATTGGCGCGACGCGGGTGGTTGACCTGCCTGCCGGGGAATTGCTGCCACGCATCTGCTAGACATCCTCCAGCGCCCAGTCAACCGCCGCCGCGGCATGCAGGGCGGTTGTGTCAAAGATCGGCACCGGGCTATCTTCCGGTCTGACCAGCAGGCCGATCTCCGTACAGCCCAGGATGATCCCCTCTGCACCTGCCTTGACCAAATCGGCAATGATGGCCCGGTACGCCTCCCGCGAGGCCGGACGGATATCCCCCAGCACCAGCTCGTTGTAGATGATGCGGTGGACGGTTTCACGCCCGGCGGTATCCGGCGTCAGGACGCGCAGCCCGTGTTGCTCTTCCAGCCGCCCCTGGTAAAAATCGCCCTCCATCGTGTAACGGGTGCCCAGCAGGCCTACTGTGCGCAGCCCCTGCGCCTTGATCGGGCCGGCGGTGGCGTCGGCGATATGCAGCAGCGGGATGCTGATCTCGGCCTGGATGGCGTCGGCCAGGCGGTGCATGGTGTTGGTAGCGATTACCAGGAAGTCGGCCCCGCCCAACTCTACCCGCAGCGCCGCCTCAATCATGAACCGCGCGGCATCGTCCCAGCGGTTGGCGGCCTGCATGGCCTCGACCTCGGCGAAGTCCACCGACACCATCACGATCCAGGCCGAGTGCAGACCGCCCAGCCGTGCTTTGACTCCCTCGTTCAGCAGACGGTAGTACTCCAGGGATGATTCCCAGCTCATCCCACCCAGCACGCCGATTGTCTTCATCGATCGCTCCTCTTCCAAGGAGAGGGGCGGCCCGCGCCGCCCCTCCGAACCTCCGAACCTCCAATGACCTGCGAAACTGCGCTACTTACACCATGCGCTCGCGGATGGTGGCGCTGGCATAGTCCAGTACGGAAACAACAATAGCGATGGCCAGGACGGCTACGCCGGCGTCCTGGTAGCGCAGTAGGTTGATCTGTTGCTGGAGCAGAAAACCGATGCCGCCACCGCCGACAAAGCCGATGATCGTGGACATGCGTACGTTGATGTCCCAGCGATACATGGTGAAGGCGATGTAAGGCGGGATGATCTGCGGCACGACGCCGTAGACGATCGTTTGCAGCCGGTTGGCGCCGGTGGCCTGGATCGCCTCCAGCGGGCCGGGATCGATGTTCTCCGTTTGCTCGGAGTAGAGCTTGCCCAGCGCGGCGATGCCATGCAGGGTTAGCGCCAGCACGCCCGCGAATGGCCCCACGCCTACCCAGATCACGAAGACAATACCCATGATCAACGGCTCGATGGAGCGCAGGGCGTTGAGGATAGTGCGAGTCACGTTGTAGATCGTCAGTCCCAGCGGGAAGATGGCCCGTGTTCCGGCCAGCAGGCCGCCGACGCCGCTGAGGACGCCGCCCACCAGGGCCGCCTTGGCCACGATGGACTGCACCTGGTAGCCCAGCACATTCCAGGTCAGGCTGGAAGGCAGCCGTCCATCGACCAGCCCGCGCCCGGTTTCCAGGAAGTCGTAAGCCAGGAAAAAGGCGATTACCGCGCCGGCGATGCCAACGATGAGACGGGCGGTCTGCCTGGCGTCGCCTTCCGCCAGGACTGCCGGCTTGACCACCCGGTTGAAGATCATGATCACAACCTGCATGCCCAGAATGGCGGTCATGAACGGCAGGAGCAGGGTCAGCAATGCTGCGATGTTGGCGATCAGCGCCAGACCGGCGAAGAGCAGCGCCCCGCCAATGGCGCCCAGAATCCCGCCGGCGATATGGCTGGGCGTTCCGGTCAACACCTTAAGTCCGTCGCGGGTCAGTTCCATCCCCACTGAAGCGGCGAAGAAGGCCGCGCTGACGCCGGTGATCAGGGTGATCACCAGCTCGATCAGGCGTCCCAACGTGCTGAGGAAATTGCCCAGATCGGCCAGCAGGCCAACCTGCAGCCGTTCGCCCAGCCAGATGCCTAGGCCACCCAGCGCGCCGATCACGAACACCGTGATCACCAGCAGCAGGATATTCATCCCGATCCGCCGGGCATGGTAGCCGAGGCTGTGCAGCGGCAATTCCACGTTGTTCACCGAGCGATCAACCAGCGCGTAGCCAGCCATGGCGATCAGCGGGCCAACCAGCCCCAGCCATAGCGTTTTGCCCCAGGCCATGCCCAGCGTCGCTACGGGGGAGAGTAGCGTCACACCCAGCACCCAGCCGACCGGCAGTAGTATAAAGCCAACGAGCACGTTGCCGAGCGGGAGTTGAACCTGGCGCATCAGGTTGCGGGCAGCCAGAAAGCTCAGAATCGCCGCGATAGGCACGGCGATCGTGGTCGCCATCAGGGCCAGAAAGATGGTCTCGATGATCTTTTCGATCACGGTTCTGGTGGTTGCGCTGAAATAAGGCAGGCTGACCGGCCAGCTTTCTTCGATTTCCAGGCGGTGAGTTTCGCCCTGACTGCCGCGAATGCGCGGGATTTCGAAACGGGTCGCAAAGTTGCCGCTGTCATCAACGTCCGTGCGCACCAGCGGGCGGCTCTGCCCGCTGGGGGGAATCCAGCGAAGGAAGACATCCGCATGGGGGGCAAAGCCCGTGCCCTGCACGGTGATGACATCACCGCCGCGCCCGCAGTCCGGCGAGACCGTGACCTGCGGCTTGCCCGGCTCGGCTGCCGGCTGTTCGATGGGCGTGCCATCTTCCGGGCAACCGAGAGCGATGGCGACATAGACGAATTCAGAAGCGCGATCCTGATCGAAGATGTCGGGTGACAGCAGTTCGCGCAGGGCGCGGGTTACGGAATCCTGGCGGATGGGGTCCTGGGTTTCCTCCAGACTGATGTCGGTGACACGCCAGCCATAGGCGTAGACCAGGACGCCCAGCACGACCGCCGCAACGAGCAGCAGGCGGCGCAAGGCGCTCCGGGATGAAGGTTGGTCAGTGTTGTTCACAGCTCCCCCTAAGCGATCTCAACCCGCACAGCATCTTCGCCATAAATGGCTTTGAAGCGTTCATCGTCGATATCTTCCGGCAGGCCGTCGAACATCAGTTTGCCCTCTTTCAGAGCGATGATCCGGTCGGCGTAGGTCCGCGCCAGGCTGAGAAAGTGCAGGCTGCACAGCACGGTCAGGCCATCTTCCTTGTTCAGCAGTTCCAGGTACTTCATAACTGAATGGGAGGTAGCCGGGTCCAGGCTGGCTACCGGCTCATCAGCCAGCATCAACTCTGGTTCCTGCATCAAAGCGCGGGCGATCCCGACACGCTGCTGCTGGCCACCGCTCAGTTCATCAGCGCGGTTGTGGGCCTTCTCCCGGATGCCCACCCGCTCCAGTTTTTCCAGGGCCTTCTCCCGTTCGCTGCGCGGAAAATAGTTGATCAGGCTCCACAGCGGGTTGGTGTAGCCCAGCCGCCCGGACAGAACATTCGTCAGGACGGAAGAACGCTTGACCAGGTTGAACTGCTGGAAGATCATGCCGATGCGCCGGCGGATCAGGCGCAGTTCTTCGTCGGTGGCAGCGGTGATGTCAATGTCGTTCCAGAGGATGCGCCCGGCGGTGGGGTCGATGAGGCGATTGATGCAGCGCAGCAGGGTGGACTTGCCGGAACCGCTCAGGCCGATGATCACAACAAACTGGCCATCCGGCACCTCAAAGCTGACGTCATCCAGGGCCAGGACGCCATTGTCATAGATTTTGGTGAGGTGTTCGATCTTGAGCATCAGGGTCTCCGTCCTGTTTCCCCGCGATCCGGGTGGGCGGGCAAAAACAACGGGCAGGGAGAGTGACGACTCTCGCTGCCCGTTAGTATACCGTTGATGGTCAGTTGACCAAAAGGAAACGGTTAGCCTTCGCCGAACACATCCTTTTCCGTCAGGCCGAGGACCTGGAACTGTAGCCGCACGGAGTCGAACGCATCATCGGTCACGGGGGCGATGCCTGTCCAGCTATAAGCGGTGGCCAGCGCAGTAGCGTCCCAGGCTTCTTTGTTCTCCGCCAGGGCGAAGAGTGCATCCAGAATCTGCTGGCGCAGATCGTCCGGGAAGTCCGGGCTGAAGCTCAGGGTATCGTTGGGGATCGGGGCGCTGATGGCCAGGATACGTACCTGGTTGACCACATCCGGCGCGGTCTCCCGGACAGCCCGGCGAGCATCCATAATGCGGATATCGCCCACGTACAGCTCGCCATCATCGCCAATGTACGATTCATCAATGGACAGATCGTACGGCTCAGGCAGGTCGCGGACAGACCACTGTGCATGGCCTTCCGGCATGATAGGCGGGCTGTAGTAGGTGGTACCGAAGTCCACTTCGCCGTTGTACACAGCCAGGATGGTCTGGTTGTGGCCGCCGGTCTGAACCTCGGAGCCGGGGGTGATGCCCATCGCCTTCAGTTCCACCGAGGGCACAATGTAGCCAGAGGTCGAGCCGGGATCGCCGTACCCCCAGCTCTTGCCAGCCAGATCGCCAAGCGTGTAGATATCGCTGTCGCGGCGAACCACGTACTGCGCCCAGTAGTAAGGCCAACCAAAGCGGACCGCCGCCGCCGCTACCTCGACGCCGCAGCGGTTGTTGGCGATCACATAGCCTGCTGCCGGGATGAAGCCCAGCGAGCGGTCAGGGGCAGCGCACATGGCTTCAACGGTGGCGGCATAGGAGGTCGGTACGGACACCCTGAACTCAAGGCCGGTTGCTTCCTTCAAAGCAGCTGCCAGCACCTCGCCACCTTCGACGATGGTCTGCGCTTCACCGGACGGCACGAAATACACTTCAATCGGGTTATCCGCGGTGCCGATGCCGCCCTGCGCGGAGACGGCTGGCACCAGAGCCAGCACAAAGATGCTGACCAGCAGAAGGGACAGAAGTTTCTTCATCTAGCTTCTCCTCGTCTAAGAATACACCTGAGCGGATGCTGCGGATACCTGCGAGGTACAGCATAGCCATTGTATAGCCAGAGCGCGAGCAGTGCAAACGCACCGGCAGGCGGCAGAAGAGTCTCCTGACGGGGTGGCCACGGCTGTTGCAAAGTCCGGTAGTGTATCTTTCGCGGTTGAAATTCAGATGCCGGTTGAAGGTTGCCCATCTAAGCACCAAATCGCATGTGTATTTTCTCTCAAAATGACACGCGACTTCATTCT
>JABLXG010000044.1 GCA_013178165.1 Anaerolineae bacterium | reverse complement strand
CCTTACACAGATAGCGCTGGCTGCCTGAGGCATTCAGACCCGCTTTGACCTGCTGTTCGGTTCGGTGACAGTATGGACATTGGCTCATACCCCCATTTTACCCATATCTTTACCTTTAGACACTCCCCGTTGTCCGGACAGTGGTTTTTGCCAGCGGGCGCTGCTATACTCTTGACACGGTCAGGTTGTGATATCTCATTGGGTATGGTGCCAGCGATGGGTATTCCGGCGGACCAGGCTCGAATCAATCAGTTGCTGTCCCCCTATAGCCCTGATCATCCTCCTCAACTGGCGCTGGATTTTGGCGATTTTCTGTCGTTGCTGTGGTGGGTTGATGCATCCGCGGAAAAACCATCCCGCGCCGCATACTACCGACAGTGTGCTGACGCCGTTGCCTGTGGATTGGGCTTTAACCGTCGCAGTGTGTACCGCATGATCAAGGTGTTGCCTGCCGGTCACATCTATGTGTCGCTGCCCAATCTCCCTTACCGTGGTACGATCCGGCTGGTGGATGCTCAGGATCGGCGTGAGGCGATGTTCCAGTTGCTGGACATTCGCTCGCACATCCTGAGTATGGGGTCGTACCGTAGCCGGTGGAGTCTGGGATGGCCGGGCAGCCGGGTTGCTGATGAGGAGTTGCGGGCGCGGCTGTTTGCCGTCTTTTTCACTGCTTTTGAGGGGCAATTCAATCAATTCAGCCGCCTGCTCCTGGTGGTTGACATTATGCTTCAGGACTTGATGTTAGGGGATCGGATGCCCAACGAGATCAGTTTGAGCCGGTTGATTCAGGAGTTTGGATATCCCGACCCCACCAGTATCAATACCCGGATGCAATACGGTTAAGGTTGATCGCAGTTAGTGGTATGGTGATAGTCGGTGGTATGCTTCCGCTGGGATTGACCAGCGGCCCAGCCGGTTTGTGTCTGGTTCAGACTATTCGGCTTATTGAGTGGCCCTCTGGAGACGGGAAAAGGACTGTGCCCGATGAGCGAAGTCACTGTCGTCACAACTGCGCCAGTTAGAGCGGTGAGTCTCTTTGGCCGCCTGCGCGCGCTGATTGTTCCTCTGCTAGCTGTGTTCACGGCGGTGCTGATCGGTTCGGTGTTCATCGTGTTGACCAGTGTATTTTCGGACACCGGGGCCAGCATTGGAGAGAACCTGGTCAAGGGCGTGCAGACTGCCGGAGCTGCTTTCTCCGGCCTGCTCAATGGCGCCTTTGGCGATTCAAGCGGGCTGACCCGTACGCTAGTCAAGACCACGCCTCTGATCTTTTCCGGGCTGGCGGTTGCCTTTGCCTTCAAAGGCGGGTTGTTCAATATTGGCGCTCAGGGGCAACTGGCCATCGGCTCGGTCACGTCAGCGTGGGTAGGCTTTGCCATCCAGGTAGACCTGGGCAACCCGGTGCTCTCGGCGGTAGTGCATGTTACCCTGGCGCTGCTGGCCGGGATGCTGGGGGGTGCGCTGTGGGGGGCTATTCCCGGTTTGCTCAAGGCCTATACTGGTGCGCATGAGGTGATCACCACGATCATGTTCAACTTCATTGCCACCAACCTAATCGCCTGGCTGCTCTACGCCGGTTCACCCGGCGAAGGCATCCCGCCCGGCCCGCTGAACGACGGCAACGGCGTGATCACGCGCACACCGACGATCTATCCTACGGCTCAATTGCCTGTTATCTATGATCCGCCCGGCCCGCAGGCGCTGCACCTGGGTCTTTTCCTGGCGCTGATTGCGGCGATTGTCATTCTCCTGGTGCTTACCCGGACGACGTTCGGGTTTGAACTGCGTATGGTAGGACTTAACCCCACTGCGGCGCGGTACAGCGGGATCAGCGTCAAGCGGATCACCGTGCTGACCATGATCATCGCTGGCGCGCTGGCCGGCGCAGCCGGGGCGATGCAGACACTGGGGGTGAATTACCGCTACGAGCCAAACCAGAGCCTCGGCCTGGGCTTTGACGCGATCACGGTGGCGTTGCTGGGGGGGAACAATCCGATCGGTGTTATTCTCTCGGCGTTTCTGTTTGGCGCTATGGATGCCGGTTCTACCCGGATGCAGTTCAATAGCGGGGTGCAATCGGAGATTATCGTGGTGATTCAGGCGCTGATCCTGATGTTTGTGGCTGCGGAGGAGATCATCCGCACGGTCTATCGTATCCGTGGCGCGGGTGGGCCGGCACAGAAGCTCAGCACCGGCTGGGGGCAGCGCTAGACGCGGGCGCCTGAAAGGAGCGGTCAAGCTATGTCCGGTGATGTAGCCTCTGCAGTAAAGACCAACAGAACCACTGTGACCGCGATGATACTGATCGTGGCCATTCTGGTGGTGGCATTTCTGGCTGCTGGCGCTGTTGGCCCGGCGATTGTGGTGGCGGTGATCAACGCCAGCATTCGCGGCACCGTGCCGATTGCCCTCGGCGCCATGAGTGGCATCCTCAGCGAACGCAGCGGGATTGTGAACATTGGCATTGAAGGCATGATGCTGCTCGCGGCGTATGTGGGCTTCATGATCAATGTCGGTCTGAGCAGTAGCGGGGCGCCGACCGCCCTGCAGGCGGAGCCAGTGCGCCTGATCCTTTCCATTCTGGGAGGGGTACTCGTTGGTGGGCTGACGGGGTTGCTGCACGCCCTGCTTTCCATCCGCTACAAAGTTGACCAGATCATCAGCGGCACGGTGATTAATACACTCGCGTTGGGCCTAACCGGATACTTTTACCTGGCCGGGGCGACAACGCAGGGGCGGCTTCCGCCGGTGATCTCCAACCCGTTCAAACAGGATGCAGGATTGCTCTTCTGGATCGGGGAGATCATTTTCAACAAAGGGCTGGTCACCTACCTGATGGTGCTCGTGGTCATCACGGTCACCATTGCGCTGTTCCGCACGCCCTGGGGGTTGCGTACCAGAGCCGTTGGGGAGCATCCACGGGCCGCCGACACCCTGGGTATCAATGTGCACCGTTTGCAGTACACCAACCTGTTTTTCAGTGGTTGTATGGCAGGACTGGGTGGTGTCTTCCTGACGCTCGAGGCGGTCGGTATTTTTGAGCGCGGCATGACCAATGGCCGGGGCTTCATTGCTCTGGCGGTGATGATCTTCGGTAAGTGGCATCCGCTGGGCGCGGCGGCAGGGGCGCTGCTATTCGGGTTTGCTACGGCGCTACAGGGGCAGCTCCAGTTCTTCAACATCCAGATTCCACATCAGTTTGTGGGAATGCTGCCCTACCTGCTGACGGTGATTGTGCTGGCGGGCTTTGTCGGGCGCGCCCGGCCGCCAGCGCATGTCGGCAAGCCGTATGAGGTGGAATGATTCAGCCTGCGCACGCTAATACTGCAGGAGAGACTATGCCTTCCAACGAGGTTGTCCTTGAAGTTATCGGTGTAACCAAGCGATTTCCGGGAGTCCTGGCCAACCACAATGTCAATCTGACCCTGCACAAAGGGGAAATCCTGGCCCTGCTGGGTGAGAATGGCGCTGGCAAGTCCACGCTGATGAACATCATTTACGGCCTGTATCATGCCGACAGTGGCACGATCAAGCTGAAGGGCAGGGAGGTTCATTTTGCCAGTCCGCGGGAGGCCATCCATAGCGGTATCGGGATGGTACATCAGCATTTCCAGCTCATCCCGGTGATGACCGTGGCGGAGAATGTCGTGCTTGGCGAAGAGGTGACTGATGGCGCGTTCCTCGATCGCCAGGAAGCTGCCCGTCGGGTCCGCGCTTTGAGCGAGCAATATCGCCTTGAGGTGGATCCGAATGCCGTGATTGAGGAGTTGCCGGTTGGTGTCCAGCAGCGTGTGGAGATCATCAAGGCATTATATCGCGACGCCGAAATCCTGATCCTGGATGAGCCTACCGCTGTGCTCACCCCCCAGGAAGTACAGGAATTGTTTAAGATCATGCGCGATCTGGCAGCGCGGGGTGTCAGCATCATTTTCATCACCCACAAGCTCAAGGAAGTGCTGGCGGTGGCGCACCGCATCGTGGTCATGCGCGATGGCGAGGTGGTGGGGACGGTCCTGCCGGAAGAATCCACCCAGGAGTCGTTGGCTGCTTTGATGGTTGGGCGCGAGGTGCTGCTGCGGGTGAACAAACCTCCGGCCAGGCCCAAAGAGGTCGTGCTGGAGGTCGAAAACCTCAGCGCCTATGACGACCGGGGGCACCATGCAGTCAACAATGTCAGCTTTGTCGTCCGCTCCGGTGAGGTGGTGGGAGTCGCAGGGGTGCAGGGCAATGGTCAGACGGAGTTGGTTGAGGTGCTGACCGGCCTGCGCCCGGCAGCAGGTGGCCATGTGAAGATCAATGGTAAAGACCTGACCAACGCTTCGCCGCGTGCCGTTACCGCCAGCGGGACGGGGCACGTGCCGGAAGACCGGCATCGCTTCGGCATGGTCGCCAACTATACAGTGGCCGAGAATCTGGTGCTCAACGTGTACTATGCGCCGCCATACAGCGCTGCGCCGTCGCTGCGGCAGCTGCCCCTTGTGACGGCCCTATATGCAGCCTTTGCGCTCGGCGTCTTTGCGGTATTGGCGGTAATCTGGGACGCCCTGTGGAAGGCGGCGGTATGGCCGCTGGTGCTCAGCCTGCACGGCATCACCGATGTGGAAGCGGCCAGTCGCCAGGAGATGGCCGGACCGGAGTTGTTCGGGATGCTGGCCTTGCTAGTGATGGCGCTGCTCTTTGCTTATGTGGCTCACCGGCTGGCAACCCTTATCATGGGGCGGCTGCAGCCCGTCATTGCGCCAGTTCTAAAGCGGGGCGGCGAAAACGGCGGCGTCGTGCTCGATCATGATCGGGTGGACCACAACGCCGTCACGCTGGTCAGGCAATTCGATATCCGCACACCGAGTGTCACCACTGCTGGAGGGAGCCTTTCCGGCGGCAACCAGCAGAAGATGGTTGTGGCCCGCGAATTTGGCCGCCGTCCTCGCCTGTTGATCGCCGCCCAGCCGACGCGTGGCATTGACGTGGGTAGTATCGAGTTCATTCACCAGCAGATCGTGTCTCAGCGCGATGCTGGCGCAGCGGTGCTGCTGGTCAGCGCCGAACTGGACGAGATCATGGCGCTTTCCGACCGCATTGTGGTGATGTACAAAGGGAGCGTGGTCGCCACGGTCGATGCTGATTCGGTCACTCGCGAGCAACTTGGCCTGTTGATGGCTGGCGCCAGCGCGGAGGACGCGCTGGGGCGAGTTCCGGCAGTAGCGCCCGCTGTAGCGTAGGGTAGGCGCCGGTTGCAGGTATGCAATCATGCCGTTACACTGAGGATGCTGTTAACCGGGGGGCGTCGCCGGCTTTGCCGGGACGCCTTCGTTTTACTGTGATGTGTGGGGTATGGAACAACGATCTCAGGCAACGGTAACCTCCTTTCCGCACTGGATGGTTCGCCTCTGGGGGGCAGTGGCCCGGCTGTGGGGCAGGGTATTCCTGCGAGGGGATTTCACTGCTCTGCTCCTGGTGGCCGGGATGCTGCTAACCGCCGCGCTGGCCATGGAGGCGACCGGCTGGACGGAAGGGCTGGGCCAGTTAGTGCCGGTTGCGTTGCTGAGCGTGTTCTTTGGCTTCCTCCTGGCGCGCAGCCATTATGGCGAACTGCTCGCACTGCTGATTTCCAGCGTCTACAGCCTGGGGTTCATTGGCCTGGTCACTGCCCTGAACCTGGAAGAAGGCTCGCTGTTGGCCCGGCTGGGTGGTATCTTTGCCCGTTCCGTTAGCTGGCTGCAGGTGCTGGGAGGGGAGGGAATTGCCCAGGATAACCTCATCTTTGTGTTATTCCTCTCGGTCTTGTTCTGGTTCCTGGGGCACAACACCGCTTGGTATGTCTTCCGGGTTGATCGCGTCTGGCGGGCGGTGATTCCGCCCGGCGTGGTCATCCTGGTCAATGAATTCTACGATCCTGGCGAGACGCAGGTCGGGCCATATCTGGCCATCTACGCGGTATTTGCCCTGCTGCTGGTGGTACGCAGCGCGATAGATAACCAGGAATGGGAGTGGTACCTCAGGCGCATCACATTCCCGCCGGGGCTGCGGAACCAGTTCATGCGCTGGGGGGCGGTGCTGGCGATTGTACTGGTGGGCGTGGCGTGGGCCTTGCCCAGCGGCGCCAACAGCGATGGCCTCAACCGTATTCAGGAATTTCTCAACAGCGATCCGCTGAGCAAAGTGAACCAGTTGCTCAACCGCCTGTTTGCCTCGCTCGATACGGAGGGCCTGGTGACGGCGGACTATTACGGCGGGAATTCACTGCAACTTAGCGGGGCGATTCAGCTGGGCGACCGGCCGGTGATGTTGGTGAAGGCGCCGCCGTTGACGGAACAGGGTACACGCTATTACTGGCGTTCGCGCACATTCAGCTACTATGAGGGTGGGCGCTGGACACCTACAGCATCAGTACGGCTGACCGTGCCTGAAGCCGGCTTCACCATCCAGGATCGACAGGCTGCGCAGGCTATGCGCCGGATGGTCGAACAGCAGGTGACAATCGTCATTGAGGCGTCGCGCCTGGTCTACAGCGCCCCGCAACCCGGTGTACTCAATCTGCCAGTGGCGATTGACCTGTCCTACGTGGACGATGCACGGCAGGTTATGGATGTGTCGGTGATCCGCCCGCTTGAGGTGTTGCGCAACGGCGACAGTTATACGGTTGTGAGCAGCGTCTCGGTGGCTGATGCGCCATCCCTGCGCAACGCTGGCACGGTTTACCCGGCCTGGGTGCTGGATACTTACCTGCAGCTTGGCGCCAGTGTCACCACACGTACACGCGAACTTGCCTTCAGCATCGTCACTGAGGCCAACGCCTTGACTCCATACGATCAGGCCAAGGCCATTGAAGGCTGGTTGCGGGCCAATATCGTATACGATGAGACCATCACACCGCCGCCGCCTGGCATCGATCCGGTGGACTGGGTGCTATTTGACGGCCAGCGTGGTTACTGTAACTACTATGCCAGCGCGATGGTGGTATTGCTGCGCGCTATCGGAATCCCGGCGCGGGTAGCGGCGGGATTCTCCCAGGGTGAATGGAGCGCCGCCACACAGCAGTTTCTGGTACGTGAACGGGATGCGCATACCTGGGTGGAAGTCTATTTCCCCGGCTATGGCTGGGTGGAATTTGAGCCGACCGCAGCGCAGGCGCCGCTTGACCGTCCGGATGTGCTACCGCTGGTGCCCGGCCCCCTGCAGCCGACCAGCACCCCCGTCGCGACGAATACCCCCTGGCCAACGGCTACGCCGAGCATGACACCATCGCCCCAGCCAACGGCCACGCTACCGGGTGATGAGGCCGCGCCATATGTCCCGCCGACGATCACACCGCCGCCTACAGCGACGCCTGCTGTACCGCCTGCAGCAGTTCCGCCTCCAGAGCAGGAGAGTCAGGCCCCTGACACGCTGAAAGCGATTCTGTCGGTGGTGGTGACCATTGTGATCGTTCTGGCGCTCATCATCCTGCTGTTGGTGTTGATTCTCTTCCTGGTATGGTGGCTGGAATGGCGGGGACTGGGCGGCCTGACGCCGGTACAGCGTGCCTATGCGCTGCTGGAGCGCTACGCCGGTTATCTGGGGTTGCGCCTATCGCCCAGCTACACGCCCCACGAGCGGCGGCGTGTGATCAGCCACCATGTGCCCGAAAGCAAGCGCGCAGTCGACGTCATCACTGACATGTACGTTGAGGAAACGTATGGCCCGCAACAGCCGCGCCGCGCTCGCTGGAATATCGTGGCCCGGAACGCGCTGGATGAGGCGCGCAAAGCCTTTGTGCGCGCTCGCCTGGTGCGTTTGCTGCCCCGCCGCTGGCGCGGCGATTAAGCCTGGAGCAGCGTTAGCCAGGCCCGACACCGCACACCCGTTATACAGACCGCGTACACGGGGGCACGCGGTTCATGTTCAGGGAGATGGCAGAGCGGGGTCAGTGATCGCGGTCAACGGCCATGTAGGTGAGTTGCATGAGTTGCTGGCGGGCCAATGAGTCGGGCAGGGCTGCCAGGCTCTGCCGGGCCTGCCGGGCGAAGTCGCGGGCGATTTCCAGTGACTCGTCGATGACACCGCTGGCTGCGATGGCCGCGACAGTCGCGTTGATCTGCTCTTCGGTAGCGGTACCGGCAACAACGCGCCGGAACGTGCCATTGAGGTTGCCTTCTCTGGCGCTGTACAGCAGTACCGGCAGAGTGATGACGCCTTCCCGGAGATCGTGACCGCTGGGTTTGCCCATCCGTTCAGCGTTGCTGGTGAAGTCCAGCGCGTCGTCAACGATCTGGAAAGCCATACCCAGCAGCCGCCCGTAGTTTCCCATCACCTCGACCTCATGGGGTTCTGCCTTCCCCAGCATGGCACCGGCTTCTGCAGCGGCGCGGAATAGCGAGCCAGTCTTGCCGTAGATGCGGGTATAGTATTCATCGATGGGGACCAGCACGTGTTTGGTCTGCGCCTGCACGAGTTCTCCGCGGCAGATCTCATTCAATGTGCGGGCGAAGGCACGCATGATACCGACATGATCAGCCTCGGCGACGAGTTGCGCGGCCTGGGCGAAGAGCATATCACCGCTGAGAATAACCAGCCCTGGCGGGAAGAAGGCATTCAGGGTGGGGACACCGCGCCTTTCGCGGGCGTTATCGACCAGATCGTCATGGACGAGGGTGGCTGTATGCAGCATTTCCAGCCCGGCGGCTACCGCGATGGTGCGTTCCAGATCGGCATTGAAGATGCGTCCAGTGTAGAAGGTCAGGCTGGGGCGGAGTCTTTTGCCCCCGGCGCGGACGATATCTCGGATACGCTCCCCAACAGCGCCATTATCCACAGGGACCGCTGCCAGCAGGCGTTCTTCAAGGCGGTTCAGTTCGTATTCAATGCCGGCGGTGAAGGAGATGAAAGCTGTATTCATACCCATCTTCTTGTCGGCTAGCCCCGGACTGTGCTAGTGATGCGGCTCGTCAATGGCAAGACGCCTGTTCATCTCGTTCCAGGCATTCGCACGCTGGATACGCAGATAGTTGGCGGCCTGCAACAAACCCAGGTAGATCGCTTTGAGTTGAACCAGGCGCTGTCGGTAGGCGGCAGAATGGCTGGAGTGATCCGAATCGAATAGTTCCTGTTGCCGGCCAGCAACGTTGTCCAGGCGCTGGGCGATCAGGACGGCGAAAGCTTCCGCCGGGTTGTCGACAACACGGTAGTATTTGCGCCGGTCATGTGGCCGGTTAACGCTCTCGACCAGCCCCATTTGCTCCAGATTCTTCAGGATGACGCTGTTTGAGCTTTTGGCGATGCCGGTACTGGCGGTGATATCGTCCAGCGAAAGTGGCTGATCGGCTGCAAACAACAGGGCCAGCGCCAGGGAAGCTGACTTGTTCAGCCCGAGGAGCTTGCCTACTTTTACCACAGCTTCAAAGAGGGCAGGTTCGATATCGAGCACGGGCTTGACCGCCGGCATGGCCATCCACCAATCGGGCTATTCAGACACAACCCATCGTTATTGCTTTCACAAAGGGGATTATAGTGAATCCGGTTCCGAATTGTCAATCAAAAATTTGAAATTTTTAGAATCTTCTAAACGTTGACGGGGAAATTCAGGGCGCCGGACAGGCAAAAAAGGCGCCTATCGCCTGCTCCCAGGGGCAAGGGAAACAGGAACTCAGCCCCAATCCGAGGAGGCTTTCGCCTGCTGTTCAGCGATGACGCCGTACAGCTTGGCGACCAGTTCCTGCTTGGAAACAGGCTTGGTCATCAGGTCAGTGGCACCGGCCTGGATGGCCTTGCGACGGGTAGCGTAGTCATCTAGAGCCGTCAGCATGACGATCGGCACATGGCGGAGTTGCTGGATTGCCCGCAGCCGCCCGCAAACCGTCACACCGGAAATGTCCGGCATCATGATGTCGAGCAGCACAATGTCGATATTGGGTGTGCTCTGGGCGATGTTCAGCGCCTCCTGGCCGCTGCAGGCAGTGATGATCCGAAAAGGCGTGTTCTGGAGCATCAGCCTGATCAGGGTCAGCGCTTCTTCCTCGTCATCCACCGCCAGCACTGTGAAGGTTTTGCTCGCCATAGGCGACCTCCAGGAGCACAGCTCCTTCCCCCTTCGAAACATTGTGCTGTTCACTATCATAAATGCGGTTTTATTGATTTTAGCATGATTCGGAATGATTTTGTAACCATTGGGCACTGCTGATCGACTCTTGCTTTCGCTGTAGCTTCCTGGCAATATCTGCGCGACCTGATCGGTGTACCGCGGGCAGAGGAGAGTCCGGTGATCACTGTGCTGGTGGCAACGCTGAATCCGGGCAAGCAACGCGAGTACCACGACCTGCTGGCCAATCTCCCGGTGACCTGGGTGGGACCGGCGGACGTTGGCCTGGATCATCTTGAGGTAGCGGAAGATGGCCTGACCTTTGAGGCCAATGCGCGGCTCAAGGCGCTGGCATTTGCCCGTGCCTCCGGTTTACCGACGCTAGCTGATGATTCCGGGTTGCAGGTAGACGCGCTGAATGGCCAGCCGGGTGTATATTCCGCCAGGTATGCCGGCCCGGCGGCGACGGATGAAGATCGTTACCGTAAGCTCCTGAGCGTCATGGCGGCCATTCCTGATGATCGGCGGTCGGCGCGGTTTGTCTGTGTGGTGGCACTGGCGCTGCCGGATGGCGAGGTGCATGTCGCGCAGGGGACGCTGGAGGGATCGATCGGGCGTCATCCGCGGGGGAGCGGAGGATTTGGCTACGATCCGGTCTTTGTTTTGCCGGACGGTCGCCATCTGGCCGAACTATCGGCGATGGAAAAGAACGCTATCAGCCATCGGGCGCGGGCGCTGGAAGCGCTCAGGCCAATCTTGCTGGCCGTGCTGGAGCGCCTGCAAAAGTCCGGGGCAGGGTGGTAACGCGGCGCCCACTGGTTTTTCGCGGCATTCCTGCTGGACATCTGAAGAAACGGTCTATTGCGCCTGTCCCGGTCGCTGTTCCGGCGCAGGCATGTATCGGCAACCGCTGAAGGAGGATAGATTCACATGGGGCAGGCCGAAGTGATCTGGCTGCAAAACCAGCAGTTTGTGGGCATTGACAGCACCAGGCACTCCGTGGTGCTCTCCGGCACCGGGCCGGAAGACGGCGTGGGGATGAAGCCCTCGGAGTTGTTGCTGGTGGCACTGGGCGGTTGCACAGCTTATGATGTGGTCAATATCCTGAGCAAGAAGCGGCAGAAGCTGACCAATCTGCGCATCCTGGTCAGCGGCGAGCAGGACAGCGATCCGCCCTGGGCGTTCCGCAAGATCCATGTTCACTACCGGCTTGTTGGACGCGGCCTTGACCCGGAAGCGGTGCGGCAGGCCATCGATCTTTCCAAGCACAAGTACTGCTCGGTGTCAGCAACAGTGTCAGGCTCCGCGGAGATCACGACTGATTTCGAGGTGATCGAAGCTGATTGAAGCGGAGCAGCCCTGACCAATACCGGTGCTCTGGTGAAGCTGTGTTACTGTCCGATCAGCTGGCTGGCTGCTACCGCCAGGGCAAGCAGGCTGAAGTTGTAGAGGAAATGCGTGGCGATGGCCGCTGCTGTCCCGTAGTGTTTGCGTGTCCAGCCGAGGACAACGCCCACCGCCAGGATGATCAGCAGGGCGGGGGTGAACTGGTACTGCACATGGGTCAGGGCAAACAGCGCCGCGGTTGGCCATAGACCGACAACTGGTTGCAGCGCCCCGCGGAAGGCGATTTCCTCACCAACGGACGAGAAGAGCGCGACCAGAAAGGCGGCCGGGAGGCTGGCAACGCTGCCGGCGATCGCCTGGCTGAGCTGCGTTTGTTGATCGAATACGTCCTGCGGCGCCAGCATCATCCACACCCCGCCAGCGCAAAACTGGAACGCCAGCAGCACAACGGCCATGCCTGCTCCGACGATCAGTTCATTGGCAGTGGGGGGCCGCAGGCCGAGGCGGGTGAGCACCTGCCGCCAATCGCGATCCTGCCCCAATCCTACGCCGGCCAGTGTCCCACTGAGTAAGAGTATTGCTGTGAAAGCCGAGGACAGCATCACCTCAGTTTGATCCAGACCGGCAGCAGCCAGACCGGCCTGTCCGCCAGCGATGACGAAGTCCGTCAGGGTCTGGAAGAACAGCAACTGGACGGCTCCCAGCCCGAATGCATGCGCCATCGAATCGGGGTCGAATCCGCGGTTCTGTTCGCGCCAGGGCGTGGTGTCATCCCAGCGCTCTGCCCGGGGGGCAGGCAGCAGCCGGGCTATGACCCGACGCAGTCCTCTCCCCCAGACGAACAGCCACAGGTAGATCGCACTGCCTGCCGCCAGCAGGACACCTGCCAGCCCGCGCAAAGCGACATCTGCACCCAGACCCATCTCCTGAGCTGTGGCGGTATCTACACCCAGCAGACTCAAATAGGTGAGCAGGGCGTAGCTCACAAAGCCGGAGAGCAGAGCCGCCCAGGCCAGCAGGAAGGCCGGTCTGGATGCCGGGTCCCGGTCGCTGCGGCGGGCCAGCCAACCAGCAGCCACGGTCAGGGCAGTGGCGATGACCAGGATAGAGAACTGTACAGCCATGCATGCTGCCTTTCAATGTCGACGTGCGTCCGGGGGCATTGATACTTTCTTTTCCGGCGTAAGCCGGAAAATGCAGTTCTGGCCAGCGGTAATCTGCCGCCGATCAGTTTGCGCTACTCGCACACAGAAGCCACCGGGCAGCCCGGACAAAAAGGCCACCTGCCAGCCGGAGCCAGCGGGTGGCACCACGGCTTACCATCCGGGATGTGCTAGCGGCCGATGCTCATGGGCATGATGACATGGATGAAGTCATCGCGGCCAACCGGCTTGATCACGCCAGGGGCGGTGGGGCCGTTGCTCTGCAGCACGACCTGTTCCTCGCGGATCACATTGAGCACATCGATCAGGTAGCGGACGTTGAAGCTGATCTCCTGTTTGTCGCCTTCGACAGTTGCATCGACGATAGCATCGGCGCTGCCGCGTTCGGTCGAAGTGGCGCTCAGGCGGACAATGCCCGGCGCGGAAGGTGTTTCCGCCGGGATGACGCTTACCTTGGCGTTGTTGTTGACATCACGGGCAAAAATATCGGCCCGTTTGCAGGCACGCAGCAGGTCGGCGGTATAGGCAATGGTGCTGGTCGTGAAGCTGCGGGGGATGATAGCGTTGTAGTCCGGAAATTTACCATCCAGCAGGGTGGAGGCGACATCCACATTCTTGAGATGGAAGATGACCTGGTTGCGGCCCTGCGGGATGCTCATCAGGACTTCTTCATCGTCATCGCTGATGATCCGGCCCAGTTCAGCCAGGGTGCGCGCCGGAATGATCAGTTCGGTAGTGCGGGGCGTGCCAATCTCCAACGGTGCGGTGCGCACCGAGAGCCGGTAGCCATCCGCCGCTGCCATGACGATGCCGTCGGAGGTCAGGCGCGTGTATACGCCGGTCAGGATGGGGCGGTTGTCATCGGTAGCGGCGGCGAATACCGTCTGCGAGATCATCTCGCGTAGTACTGCGCCGGGGATGGCAATGCCGGGCGCCTCGCCAGCCTGTGGGATTAGCGGGAATTCGTTGGAATCAATGCCCTTGATGTTGCTATTAGTTGCACCGCAGTGCACCTTGAGGGTCAGGTTGCGCACATCCAGATCGAGGTCCACGCGCTCCGGTGAGAGCTGGTTGATCAGGTCGATGAATGTGCGAGCCGGCACGGTGATCGCGCCGTCTTCTTCCACCCGCGCCCCGATCCAGGCCGTGATGCCCAGTTCCAGATTGGTTGCGGCGAGCTTCAGGCGGCCTTCTTCGGTTTCCAGCAGCACATTGCCCAGAACCTGCATGGTCGGGCGGGTGGGCACGGCGCGTCCCACAATGCTCAAGCCTTTGGCCAGGTTTTCTTGAAGAACCGAAACCTTCATGATTCGGGGTCTCCCTTGAAAGTGTGTGCTCAGAACCGCGCTTCCCCATACCAGTTGAGCGATCTGCCACACCTCACAGGCAAAACTGTGGCAATCCACCGGGGCAGCCGGGTCGCTTTTTCATGTGCTGGTCACTGTGGGGTAGAGTATACATCAACTCGCCTTAACCTACATCTTGCAATCTGCCATCTGCCAGGGGCGCAGGCAATACCTGTCTGTGATTCGGTACCAGCGGAAGCGAGAGGCGGGAGGCGGGTGTCAGGAGGTCGGAGACCGGGAGGCTGGGGGGTAGCTCAGATAGGTGTTGTCGCCCCACGCCTGCTGATCTACCAGCCTGTCGGCGGGTTGCATATGCTATAATTCGCCGTTGTGCGTCCCCGGTGGGAAGCCGCTCCTGCGGGATAAATCCGGGGCGAGTACAGATGTCCAGGCGTAGTTATGGAACGGGGTGTAGAACGTGCCAGGCAAAATTCACGACGTAGTGATTAAACCACTGGTCACCTTCTCCGATGATCGCGGTTTCTTCCGCGAGGTGCTGCGCGATGATGATGGATTGCTGCGCCGGTTCGGCCAGACCAGCTTTACCAAGAGCTATCCCGGTGTGATCAAAGCCTTTCACTGGCATCAGAAGCAGGACGATTTGTGGTACGTGGCGCTGGGTATGGCCCGCGTCGTGCTGTACGACCGGCGGCCAGACTCGCCCACCTACAGGGTGACCCAGCAGATCTTTGCGGGGGAGGACAACCCCATGCTGATTCTGATCCCGGCGGGAATCGCTCATGGCTATCAGGTGCTGGGGGATCGCCCTGTCTATCTCTTTTACCATACTACCGAGAGCTACAATCGAGCGGAACCGGATGAGCAGCGCATCCCTTACGACGACCCGGAGATCGGGTTTGACTGGTCGCTTCATTTTCGGTGACGCCGCGGCAGGCCGTTTGTCTCACTTGCCACAGTGTTCCCATGCCAGCATAATAAAGTGCGGCTGTCGCTGTTGGCTGTCTGCGCCGGTTCTGATTCTGTGCCTGTAACGCGCTAATCAGGGAAGCTCTGTGTTTCAGACAACTTCACGATGGTTATTGCTTATCATGGCGATGATGGTGATCAGCAGTTGCGCTCCTGGTGCACCTGCGGCACCTGCGCCGGATGTTCCTGCTGCACCCGTTGATGCGGCAGCCGCGCAGATTACTACCACTGCAACGCCAGAGTCTACGGAAACGCTGGCGGCCCTGGTCAACGGCCAGCCGATCACCCTGGCAGCTTTCCAGCGGCGTCTGTGGGAAGAAGAGCAGCGCCTGGCCGAAGCAGGTGTCGTCCCGGCGGATCGGGCGGCGTTTGAGCAGTCGGTGTTGAATAGCCTGATCGACCAGGTGCTGATTGAGCAGGCGGCAATAGTCCAGGGTCTGCAGGTCACGCCGGAAGAACTGGAAGCGGAAGTGGCCGTGAGTATCGAGGTGGCAGGTGGAGAAGCGGCCTGGCAGTCATGGCTGGCGGAAAATGGGCTGACGCCTGAGACTTTTCGTCAGTCGCTGTATGAGGCGCTGCTCACAGCCAAGATTCGCGATCAGGTGATCGCCAGTGTGCCGGATCAGGTGGAACAGGCGCATGCTCGCCACATTCTGGTGAGTACCGAAGGCGAGGCGCGGCAGATCTACGAGCAACTCCAGAACGGGGCGGACTTTGCGGCGCTGGCCCTGCAGCATTCGCGCGATGTGAGTACCCGCGATCTGGGCGGCGATCTGGGCTGGTTCACGCGGGAGCAGTTGACCGAGCCGGTCGTGGCCGAGGTGGCATTCACCCAGCCGATCGGCCAGATCAGCGAACCGGTGGCCAGCCGCCTGGGGTATCACATCATCCAGACGCTGGAACGGGTGGCTGATCGCCCGCTGGATGAGGCGGCGCGGGCAGCGCTGTTTGAGGTGACTTTTGAGCGGTGGCGGCAATCGCTGTGGGACAGGGCCACCGTGGAGCGTTTTGTTGGCGGGTAAAGAGGACGAGGGGGCGCTTATGTCCGGGCAGGGGGCTGATCGCGTCTATAACGTCATCACCGTGTTTTTTGTGCTGCTGACACTGGTTTGCCTGGCGCTGACCGGCGTATTTGCCGCCGGGATCATACCGGTGCCGTTTCTAGCGCCAGCGACGCCGATCATCCCGAAGGTAGCGCAGCTGCCTACGCCTACTGCCACACCTACCATGCTGCCGCCGACCTGGACATTCACCCCAACCAAGACGCCAACGCCCAGCAATACACCAACGATCACGCCATCGGTGACTCCATCCCTGACCATCACGCCGACTCCAGGCCCAACTGATACGCCATCCATCACGCCCACGGCGAGCAATACGTTTACCCCGACGCCTTCGATGACGTTCACACCGAGCATCACCCCTACCGGTCCAACGCCAACGTTCACTTACACGGCTTCGCCGTTCCCGTTCGGGCTGCGGGGCAATGTCGTGTTTACGGCCAACTTTGCCAATACCGCCGGTTGCGCCTGGCAGGGCATCGGCGGGCAGGTGTTTGGCCTCAATGGTCAGGGATTAACGGGTTACAACATCCGCGTGACCGGCCCCGGCCTGGGAGAGGGCGGTGCGGGAATTGTGGTCGCCTCTGGCTCCAACACCCTGTACGGGTCGCCATCCGGCTGGGAAGCCTTTGTTTCCGGCCAGACGAACAACAACACCTATTTTGTGGAGTTGTTGACGCCCAGTGGGACTGTGGTCTCGCCTGCGGTTCAGGTGACTTTCCCGAACAACTGTGCGCAGAATCTGGCCCTGGTCAACTTCGTGCAGTTGCGGCCTTTCTAGCGGTTCAGGTAGCCGATGAGTCACGATGATCCATACCTGCCTGATGATGTAGACGCCAGTGCGCTGGGCAAAGAACGCCAGCCTGCCGGGGCAGGGCGGCCGGGCTGCCTGACTCCCAATGTCATTACGGTGGTTTTCCTGCTGCTGACGCTGGCTTATCTGGTTTACTTCGGGGTGTTGCTGGCCAACCCGTACCTACCGATCAACCCGTTTCCGCCACGCACCCCGTTGCCGATCTATGTGGTTGCTACCGCCGACCCGCGTGGGCAGGCGGCCTCGCCCTCGCCAACGAAGATCCCTGAGGTGGCCCGGCTGACAACGCTGGTGCCCACGGTGACACCGACGGTCACCCCGTCCCTGACACCATCCCCTACAGCGACCCAGATCGTGATCACGCCGCCTCGACTGGCGACACGGACGTTCCTGGCTCCAACGGCGACGTTGATTGGCGGGGCGCCGCCGGATCAGGCGGCCGGCGTGGTGATTACCCCGCCGCCAGCCATCAACCCGGCGGAAGTGACGCGCTCGCCGTATCCGTTCACGGTCTATGGCGAGGCGGCCACATATACTGCCAATGCCAATGGTCAGGGTTGCCGCTGGGCCAGTATCGCGGGGACGGTTGTTGGCCTGAACGGCGAGGCGCTGGTTGGCCTGGCAGTGCGCGTGGTGGGCGAAGGAATCGATGAGATTCGCTTCACGGGCACGGCGCCGGCCTTTGGCCCCGCCGGATATGAGGTTTTCCTCAATAGCGCCCCGCTGGAAGCGCAGTATGTGGTACAACTGCTGAGCCAGACTGGAGCGCCCGTTTCCGAGGAGTTCACCGTCGTGACCTCCCCGGAGTGCGAGGCGAATGTAGCCATCGTCACTTTCATTCAAAATCACAGCTAAAAAGGCTCTCTGATGCCGCTCTATATCGTCCCCACGCCGATTGGCAATCTGGAAGATATCACCCTGCGTGCACTGCGGGTCCTACGGGAAGCGGCGCTGATCGCTGCTGAAGATACCCGCGTGTCGCGGGTGCTCCTGGAGCACTACGACATCATCAAGCCGATGATCAGCTACCACGAGCACAATAAGCTTGCCCGGGTCGATGAAATCCTGGACGTACTGGAATCCGGGCGCGATGTGGCATTGATCTCCGATGCCGGGACACCGGGCCTTTCCGATCCCGGCTACGAGCTGATCAACGCCTGTCTGCGGGCAAAGGTACAGGTTATCTCGCTGCCTGGCCCCAATGCCGCGATCACGGCGCTGGTAGCTTCCGGCCTGCCGACTGACCGCTTCACGTTTCTGGGGTTCTTGCCGCGCAAGAAGCATGCCCTGGTTGCGGAATTGATGGCGCTGAGCGATGCGCCGGAGACGTTGATCGCATACGAAAGTCCGTACCGGCTGGTCGAGACGCTGCAGGCTATCTGCGAGATCATGGGCGAATCGCGGCCAGTATGTGTGGCCCGCGAGATCACCAAGCTGTTTGAGGAGTACTTCCGCGGCACGGCGCGTCAGGCGCTGGACTACTTCATGGAAGAGCCGGTGCGTGGCGAAGTTACCCTGCTCATCGGCGGCCAGCCGCGCAGCGGGGATGTCTGGAGCGAGGCGCAGGTACGCGCTGAGATGCAGCGGCGGCTGCAGGCTGGGGAATCGCGTAATGCAGCGGCCAAGGCTGTTGCCGCCGAGTCTGGCTGGAACAAGCGCGATATCTATGCGCTGCGGTTTTGAGCATCCTGGATGTTGGTGATGACCGTGTTGACCCAGTTACTGGCCCGCCAGCGGTGGCTGGCTGAGTGGCTACAACCTGTCCTGGCCCTGCGAGCCGCCTCACGGAAAATGGCGCTGGCCCTGTTCCTGTGGGGGCTGGGCGAGGGATTGTGGCTGTATATCCGCCCGCTGTATGTGACCTCTCTCGGCGGCAATCCGGTGCAGGTCGGGCAGGTACTGGCGATGGCTGGTCTTGCCCCGGTGTTGCTGATGCTGCCCGCGGGCCGGCTGATCGATCGCACCGGTCCGCGCTGGTTGATGCTGTTGACCTGGTGGCTGGGCACGGGGGCAGTGGTGCTGCTGGCCCTGGCCCCCAGCTGGCAATGGCTGCTACCCGGTTTCTTCCTGTACGCGATGTCGGCCTCGTCGTTGCCAGCGATCAATGCCTATATTGCCCGTGACGCTCAGCTTGGCGACTTGCCCGGCAAGAATGTCCAGACTGCGATCTCGACGGTTTATGCAGCTTACTTCGCCGGGACGATCTTCTCTCCGATGATCGGCGGCTGGCTGGGCCAGACCTTCGGGTTACGGACGGTGTTCTGGGTATCGGCGGTCTGGTTCTTTTTCTCCACGCTGACCGTGATGCGCACGCCGGAACTGCCCTGGGATCATGTGCACGACGCCGCCAGTGCGGGGCAGGCTTCCGGCAGCGCCTGGTGGCGAATGAGCGCCGCGCAGGTGCGGATCTACGCGGTGCTGCTGGTGCTGTTTCTGGCAATGTCGTTGGGGTATCTGCTGGCGCCAGCTATCTGGAGCAGGTGCGCGG